>SOIS01000017.1 GCA_004375965.1 Candidatus Cloacimonadota bacterium
AGCATCTTGAAGAAAGGCAAGCCAAGCATCTTCTAAACTAACATAAGAAGAACTCAGAGCAGTATTAATTGCCAAAAGAAAGTTATCTGGATTTAGATTTTTTACTGTACTCATCTTTGCATCATATATGGTTTTAAGGGATTACCGAAAGATACCGAAAGAAAAACATCCTATCCTGATAAGGATACAACTGTGGCATCTATATATTCCTCTGTAATTGCTTGAAGAACTTATATAGGAAAGTAGAAAGAACTTTAAACTTTATTAAAGTTCCCTATAGAGTGTCTCTAAGAAGTTTCTTAGTTCCTAAGAAGTTTCTCTTTAACTTCCTATAGAATATTATAGCACGTTTCGACAAAAATTGCAAGATAAAAATGTACTATTCTTAAAAATAAATCTATATGGGGTATTATACAAGCTATGGGCGAGCGAAGCGAGCCCTTTCTAAGAATATCAAGTAAATAATACTATTGTTGAAAGATAAAATTCATTGGGAATTTCCTTTATGGAGATTCAGAATTTATGTGAGAAATTCTTAGGGAGCTATTAATATATAAGTATCCAACCCCCCACCCCCTTGCCCCCAATTAAATAAATATTTATTTCCCCATGGTATTACTCGATGATTTCCCTGGAAATATGCTGGGAAGTAGGGGATTATTTATTAATATTATCCTGGGGAGTTATCCACAGTACATCCACAGTAAATCCACAATGATCTGTCTTGCCACATATTCGTCAATATAATGGCGCTTTATAGATAGTTGCCTAATTTTTAATCACTTGTCAAATCTTACATATATAGATAGCGACAAATAATTTTAAAATATGTATTGACATTTCTTTTATCCCTTGGTATTGTTTAGACACCAACACAAACAAAGGAGAAACATTATGAGCTTATTTTTCTGCATCACTGGTATTTACATGGGATTATTCGCTGGGGCAATGTGGTATCTTCTTCCTGCCCTGAATTTCTAATTCATCTTGAATTTTTAAAAGAAATCCCTTGACATATCGGAAAGCTTTCGGTATGATTCACTCAACACAAACAAAGAGAGGAAATTAAAAATGTCTTCCTTGACAGATGAAGAGGATAAAGAAATTAAAGCCCACGTTTCTTTCGGCAACTCCAAACTTCCCAAAACTACTATGATATTTAACATGGGAGCAACGGTGGATTGTCCTTCAGATGCCCTAGGACTTTGCCATTTTAACAGCAAAATCTGCTACGCCAAAGCTGCTGAGAGGCAATATCACAAGATTTGCCCACAGTATCGCAAGAGACAAGAGAATATTTGGCAGAAATACAGTGCAATCCAATTGGCAAAGGCTTTTGTTAAAATTATTAAATCAAAAAGAATAAAGGTTGATGCCTTTCGATTCAATGAAAGTGGAGATTTTTGGAGTCAAGAGTGCGTTAAAAAATTGAGTGTCATTGCAGCCTGGCTGAAAATAGAAGATATCCTGACTTACGGTTACACGGCAAGAAAAGATCTTGACTTTTCAAAAGTGTGTTTCTTTGTCCTTGGCTCTAACTTTCTTCTAGATGGGGAATTCAGGACAGTGACACGTCCTTCTGGATTGCACTCTGTCTGCCCTGGAGATTGTAAAGTATGTACCTTGTGCCAAGGGTATGATGGAGTAATTGAAGTAATAGTTCATTAATGAAAGGTACATTAAATTCTTTTCGGGCCGTTGTTTTATTCTTGACACGGCCTTATAAAGAGGTTAATATATAAACAACAAGAGGAGAAAAATAAGATGTTTGAAGCACACACCGCAAAGGGGCGTAGCGATGTTTGAGTTGTCAATGTTAATCGGCCTGATTTATTGTATCTGCATAACTCTTACTTACAAAAGAAGGATTAAATGATTATGTCTATCAAAGAAAATTGGCTTTATTTGCTAGTAACAGCTCTTTATATCTTCATAATTGTACCCCATTAACAAAAGGAGAAAATTAAAATGAAACAGACAATCACTAAAAGCCAATTCATTGACCAGTTCAAGTCCCTTCGCCCTGACAATTTTTCTTATGCTGGATTAAATGCACTCTTTGATTACTTGGAGCAATACGAAGAGGATTGCGAAGAAGAGTGGGAACTTGACATAATTGCTATTTGTTGTGAATATACCGAATGGAACGACATTGAAGAATTTAATCGAGCCTATGATCTTCACTGTGAATACCTTCAAGATGTAGAAGAACACACCGTAGTTATTGAGATTGATTCAGAAGCTTTTATTACAATAGATTTTTAAAACTTGCAATTGATACCATCCTATAGGGAAAGGATTTTATCTCAAAACACTACACTATTTACAAGGATAAAACCTGAAATTTAACGATTCTCAACACAAGGAGATAAGAAATGTATCAAATATCCGAAGAGAAAAATGGAAAGTTTGCAGTGTGGGAAAATGGGAAGCTGGTGGCGGAGTTTGTAAGGTACAAAATGGCCAGGGAATTTGTTCTGGTCAGCATAGAAATGAATGATACTTTAGAAAGTGAGTAAAAATAATTCTTGACAATGAGATATTAGTTTGGTACAGTATTCTTAACTTAAACGAAAAGGAAAATAAAATGAGAAAAGTTAATCTTGTAAATCTTCGTAGCCTTCTCATGGCGTCTGGTGGTACTTTTATCGGAATTACTTTCACCAAAAAAGATGGGAGTGTCCGAAGGTTAAATGGAAGGCTTTTAGTGTCCAAGGGAGTTAAAGGAACAGGACATAAAATTGGCCTTGACAATCCATCGATTCGCATTTATGATGTAAAAGCTGATGGGTTTAGGACAGTAAATCTGTCTACTACGAAAAGCTTGAGAATGTTTGGTGTTGAGTATCTTGTAACTGCTTGATTATCTGCTAGGGTGTCTGACTGAGCATTAGGCATCTTATGGAGCGAATCAACGCCCCTTAGTAAAGGAGAAAGATAAAATGGAAACAATCAAAGAAGTATTAATGAGACGTGATGGGATAAGTGAAGCTGATGCAGACGACCTAATTGCAGAGGCAAAGATGGAACTTTACTTTTTGCTAGATGAAGAATGCCTGGATGATGCAGAGTTTTGCAAGGAATGGTTTGGGCTGGAGCCTGACTACATTATGGAACTAATCTATTAAAGAAAGGGGGAAAGGATGAAGAAAAACACCATCATCAGGTGTGCTCTTGAGTCAGGGATTGCACTTTCTACGGCTCATGGACAATCGACTCTTAAACTATGCCCCATATCAGACGTGGCAACTTTAGAGGTTTTTGCCGCAGGCATTTTAAAAGAGAGCGGGACCGCTGACATGCTCGCCATGCTGGAGGAGTTGGAGTGGAGTACATACCAATCACAAAAAGGTGTGCAGCGGAGTGTTTGTCCGTGCTGCCTAAGCGCAAGGTTTGACCACGCCGAAGACTGCAAACTCGGCAACCTACTGAAACGAATTAAAGGAGACAAATTATGCTAGGATGGTATTTTGCAAGGGAAGATGAAAAACTTGGATATGGAGATAGCAGGAAAGTTGCTGTCGGTGTAAAACACACAGTGGAAGGCCCAGTAACACTATGCTCACATGGACTGCACGCCTCAGAGAGAATTATTGATGCCT
>SOIS01000126.1 GCA_004375965.1 Candidatus Cloacimonadota bacterium
TCTCAAGTTCCTCAAATAGCTTTAGTTAGCAGTCTTCGTAAATTCAGTGCTTGATAATATTATGAAAGAGGCAAAGGTGAAGATTTCTTATTTTCCAGGATGTACCCTAAAGACGATGGCAAAAGATTTTGAAGATTCAGCCTTAGCTTCTGCATCTTGTTTAGGTATAGAGCTAGTGGAACTTCCTCGATGGAACTGTTGTGGAACAGTCTATTCTTTAACTTCTGATGACTTAATCCATCAAGTGGCTCCTATTCGTAATCTCATTCGGGTTAAAGAACAGGAAGATAACCGGGTGGTGACTCTCTGTTCTATGTGTTATCATACTTTAAAGAGAGCAAATAAATTAGTAAGAGAAGATAGAGAGAAACTGGATAAGCTTAATAATCTTATGTACAGAGAAGATGTGAAATATGATGGAGAAATTGAAGTTTTACATCTTTTGGAGATTTTAAAAAATGAGGTAAGTTTTAACCAGATTGCCAAGAAGGTAAAGATACCTCTTAAAGAACTAAAGGTAGCTCCTTATTATGGTTGCCTGCTCCTGCGCCCTCCAGAGATAGGGTTAGATGATGCTGAAAATCCCACTATTTTAAAGGATTTTCTGGAATCTATTGGGGCAGAAGTGATTGATTATCCCTATCAAACAGAATGTTGTGCTTCCTATCATACTGTGGTAAATATCGATTTGGTTGTTGAACGGGCTCACGATATTTTGAGCTCAGCTATTAATCAGGGAGCAGAAGCAATTGTTTTAAGTTGTCCCTTATGCGGATTTAATTTGGATAATCGACAAAAAGAGATAAAAGAGAAGTTTTCAGACTTTAAAGGTATACCGGTATTCTATTTTACTCAACTTTTGGCTCTCTCTTTAGGGCTTGATGAGAAGGTTTGTGGATTTGAATTGAATTTTGTGGATCCTCGCCCTTTGTTAAAAAGTAAACATTTAATAGGTGGAGTATAAAATGAGTAGAATAGGTGTTTTTGTTTGTCACTGTGGTTTAAATATTGCAGGTACAGTAGATGTAGAAAAAGCAGCCAGGCTTATAAGTAATTACCCGGGTGTTATATATGCTACTGATTATGTATATATGTGTTCCGATCCCGGTCAAGATATGATAAAAGAGGTGGTCAAAGAGAAGAAGCTTGATGGTATAGTGGTAGCTGCTTGCTCACCCACAATGCACGAGGTCACCTTTCGTAATACAGTAGCTTCTGTGGGACTAAATCCTTATAGATGTGAGATTGCCAATATAAGAGAACAATGTAGCTGGGTGCACCAAAATAACAAAGAGATAGCTACGGAAAAAGCAGTACAGATTATTGAAGCTACTGTAGAAAAATTGAAGTTAGACAAATCTCTCGTTCCTCTAAGTATTCCCATTACTAAAAAAGCCCTGGTCATCGGAGGAGGAATAGCTGGTATTCAAGCTTCTTTAGATATTGCTGATAGTGGATATGAGGTTGTTTTAGTAGAGAAGAATCAGTCGATTGGGGGACACATGCTTCAACTTTCAGAAACTTTTCCTACCCTCGATTGCCCTCAATGTATTGCTACTCCAAAGATGGTCCAGGTAGGTCAGCATCCAAAGATAAAACTTCTTGCCTATTCGGAGGTGGAAGAAGTCTTTGGTTATGTGGGGAATTTCAAAGTAAAAATTAGGAGAAAAGCTTCTTTTGTTGATTGGGATAAATGCACGGGTTGCGGTCTCTGTATAGAAAAGTGTCCGGTAAAGGTTCTTTCGGAATTTGATGAGTTTTTGGCTAAAAGGAAAGCTATTTACACTCTATTTCCCCAGGCTGTTCCTAATAAACCTGTGATTGATAGTAACAATTGCCTTTATTTCACCAAGGGAAAGTGTAGGGCCTGTGAGAAGAATTGCTCAGTAGAAGCTATCAATTTTGAACAAAAAGACTCTTTCATTGAAGAGGATGTAGGGGCAATCATTGTGGCCACGGGTTATGACCTTATGGATAAAGCAGAAATTGGTGAATATGGATATGGAAAATATGAGGATGTGATAGATGGTTTACAGGCGGAAAGAGTCCTTGCTCCTGCTGGTCCTACCAATGGTATACCTTATAGACCCTCCGATGGTAAGATTCCTAAAGAAGTGGTGTTTATTCAATGTGTGGGTTCACGAGACCCGGAGCATTATTATCCATATTGTTCAAAGGTATGTTGTATGTACACTGTTAAACAGGCTATGCTTTATAAGCACGCTGTTCCTGATGGCCAGGCTTATGTATTTTATATGGATATTCGGTGCAACGGAAAGGGATATGAGGAATTTCTTCAGAGAGGAATAGAAGAAGATAGGATTCTTTATATAAGAGGTAGGGTTTCCAAGATATTTAAGGATGGAGATAAAATCGAAGTTTGGGGAGCGGATACACTTACGGGAAGGAAGATTGAAATTTCGGCGGATATGGTTGTTCTGGCTATGGCCATGATTCCCAGCCAAGGGGTAAAGAAATTAGCTGAGAAATTGAGACTGGCTACAGATGAGTATGGTTTCTTAACAGAAGCTCATCCTAAGCTTCGTCCGGTTGAAAGTCTTACTGCCGGCTGTTTTCTTGCTGGAGCTGCTCAGGCACCAAAAGATATTCCTGAAGCTGTGGCTCAGGCATCCGGAGCGGCAAGTAAGGTACTCAGTCTTTTTTCTCAAGATGTATTTTACCACGAGCCGATTATAGGCAGTGTTGATGAGGAAGTCTGTGTAGGATGTGGCAACTGTGTGAGTATTTGTGCTTATGATGCCGTTGAACTTGATTTAGCAACCAAGGTAGCCAAGGTTAATCCAGCTCTTTGTGAAGGGTGCGGTGCCTGTAGTGCTGCCTGTCCTTCGGGAGCAATGCAGCAGAACAATTTTAGTAAAAGGCAGATATTTGAAATGGTAGATGCTTTTGCTAAAGGTTCATAATCAAAATCCAGACTTTCGTGTGAGCTCCATGACTAAATTGAATATTCATAGTAGTAGCTGGTAGGGGGAAGCTATGAAGAAAGAAAAGAGTATTATGGAAAAAATTGCTGAGGCAAATAAGACAGTTACCAAAGGGATGGATGAGAAAGAGGTAAAACACTGGGTAACAATTTACATAATGGGAAAACCATGCAGGGTTCCAGCGGCTCTGACAATTATGCAGGCTATGGAGTATGCCGGGTATAAATTTATCAGGTCTTGCGGGTGCAGAGCAGGATTTTGTGGAGCTTGTTCTACTGTGTATAGGGAGAAAGGAGAATATAAACTCCAGACCGCTATGGCATGTCAAACAAGAGTCGAGGATGGGATGTATCTGGTTCAAATTCCATTTGCTCCTGCAGAAAAAGCTATTTATGATATTGATGAAGAAGAATATGATATATCCGTATTTTTCAAATATTACCCGGAAGTTGCCAGGTGTGTCTCTTGTAATACTTGTGCAAAATCATGTCCTCAGGATCTTGAAGTAATGGATTATATTCAAGCAGCAATCAAAGGTGATTTTGCTCAAGTGGCTGAGGGCTCCTTTGAATGTATTCAATGTGGACTTTGTGCAATAAGGTGCCCTGCTGATATTGTGCAATATCATCTGGCCCAATTAGCAAGAAGAATG
>SOIS01000020.1 GCA_004375965.1 Candidatus Cloacimonadota bacterium
CTCTTATTGAAGACGATGGAACAGTGAGAGTAGGTATGGATGATATCTTCCAGAAGACAGCGGGTGATATAATAAACTGTGACCTTCCATTTGAAGGAGATATGATTGAGCAGGGAAGGGTCTGTGTGCGGGTAACAAGCACTGGTTTGAAGATCCATAAGGTCTGGTCACCTGTGACCGGCAAGGTTATTGAAGTCAATGAAGAGTTGAATAGGGACGCTTCACTTGCGAATAAGGACCCATATGGTAAAGGATGGTTGGTAAGGGTGGAGCCTATAGACCTTGAAGAAGATTTGAAAAATCTTGTACTTATAAAGTAGTTCGACAAAGTGGTAAGCAAATAGGAGATAAGATATGGCTTCCATTCTAATTGTAGATGATGAAAGTGTAGTTTGCAAGAGCTGCGAGAAAATTCTGAAACCGAAAGGACACGAGGTAGATTCAGCATTAAGCGGACAGGAGGCACTGGGTGAGATAGAAAAGAAAAGATACGATGTTGTAATTACTGACTTAAAAATGCCGGGCATCGATGGCATGAAATTACTGAATATTGTGAAGGAGAAATATGAAGAGGTAGATGTGATAATGATTACTGGCTATGCTTCAATTGATACTGCAGTTGAGGCAATGAAGTTAGGAGCATTCGATTATATTCCTAAACCCTTTACTCCAGAAGAACTAAGAAGCGTGACTGTAAGAGCATTAGAGAGAAGGCGGCTACTCAAGGAAGAACGAGAGAAAGCAAGCAGAACATATGTACGGTTTGAATATACAATGCCCGATAACCTTTATTATCTTCCAGAACATGCCTGGGTGAAATTAGAGGAAGACGGGAATGTCACGGCTGGGGTAGACGATGTTTTCCAGAAGAGTGTGGGAGAGATAATAAATGTTAAACTACCAGATGTGGGAAATGAAGTTGAGCAGGGAAATCTTTGTGTAGAAATAGAGGATTCTTCAAGACGAATCCATAAGTTATGGTCTCCTATAAGTGGTGAAGTTATAGAAATTAACCATAAACTCACTGAGAATCCTTCTATAGTGAATAACGACCCTTATGAAGCAGGCTGGATAATGCGGGTAGCACCCTCACAACTTGAAAGTGAACTCAAGAATTTGATATATGGAGAAGCATTAATCAAATGGTGGCTAAAGCGTGAAGTTATAGAAAAAAGAGATGATAAATATTTACAGGTGAGTGCACTTGACCCAAAATTCAAACATGAGATTGCAAAACAGCCGGGTGGTGAGAATATCAAGGTCTGCTTTGGCTGTGGCATCTGTACAGCAAGTTGTCCGGTTAGAGAGATTGATGAGACCTATAATCCGAGAAAGATAATCCGTATGGCTCTATTGGGGATGAGGGATGCTGTTCTCAAAAGCGATTTCATCTGGCTATGCTCTACCTGTTATACTTGTACTGAACGCTGTCCTCAAGGTGTAAGGTTTACTGATGTAATAAATGCGATAAAGAATATTGCTGCAGAGGAGGGTTATATTCATCCGGCTCTCAGGATGCAAGCTGAACTTTTAGAAAAAGAGGGAAGGCTTTACGAAATAGGGGATTTTGATAACAAAAAGAGGGAAAAACTTGGGTTACCAAGGGTCCATTCAGAGAAAAATGTAATCAGTGAAATTTTTAAGGTCTCGGGATTTAAAGAGATAATGGAGAAGAAGGCTTAAGATGGTAGCCGTGAAGCTTTAGGTTGCATCATAATCTCGCAGGCTAAACCTTCGACTTCACTCAGGTCAAGAGCCTGCGGCTACCTGTAAATAATTTAATAAAAATGGAATACGCATTATTTCTAGGTTGTACAGTACCTGCAAGAGCCAGGAATTATGAACTCTCAACAAGAAGAGTTGCTGAAGCTTTGGGGATTAGATTGGTTGATTTAGATGGCTCTGTGTGCTGTGGATTCCCAATAAAATCGGTACATTATGAGAGCTTTTTACTCACAGCCGCAAGAAACTTAATTCTTGCTGAAGAGAAAGGTTTGGATATATGTGCCCTCTGCAGTGCATGCACATCTGTGTTAACCGAGGTTAACAAAGAACTGGGAGAAAATGAAGAATTAAGAAAAAAAGTGCTAAGAAAATTAGGAATAAGAAAAAAATTCAGATTCAGTAACTCTATAAGAGTGAAACACTTTGCCAGAATACTATACGAAGATGTAGGTATTGATAAAATAAAATCAAAGATCCAGAAAGATTTAGAACCATTGAAAATCAGTGCACATTACGGGTGTCACTATCTTAAACCATCGGATATATACGATAATTTCGATAACGCTGAACATCCAAAATCGCTGGATGAATTGATAGAAACAACCGGAGCAGTACCGGTTGACTATGAGAACAAAAATTTATGCTGTGGAGCAGGTACTCTTGCCATGGATGAAAACATCTCCTTTTCTATGGCAAACAAAAAACTTAGAAGTATAAAGGATGCTGGCGCAGATGCTATCAGTCTGATTTGTCCGTTCTGCAGTGTTATGTATGACAACAATCAACCAACCATTGAATCCAAATTCAGTGAAGAATATAATCTACCAGTTTTATACTATCCCCAACTGCTTGGTTTGGCACTTGGGATGAATAAGAAAGAGTTAGGATTT
Organism: Candidatus Cloacimonadota bacterium; assembly: GCA_004375965.1. GTDB lineage: Bacteria > Hydrothermota > E44-bin80 > E44-bin80 > E44-bin80 > SOIS01. The sequence goes on from SOIS01000020.1 coordinate 2,616, forward strand.
AATATGAATCGGGTTAAAGTAGCTCCCCTACTTGAGAAGTTAAAGCAGTAACCGCACACTTTAGTGTGCGCACCCTAAAGCTTGCAGCTACCTTGCCCAAGGTACAAATATGAATAGAGATGAAATAATTGCCTATGTGCAAAGAATAAGTGAATCAGCTGGATCTAAATTGAAGAATCTTTTAGAAAAAGAGAGTGAATTCGTAGAAAAGGGAAATAAGTATGAAGAAAAGTTCACCAAACGTCAATTTGACCTTGCAGTTGACCCAATTATAAATGCTGAATATATTCGAAGCCAAATTATTGAACGGACAAGAAAGAGTCCAATGTCTGTGAAGGAAATTGCAAAAAGTCTGGAGCTATCACCCAAAGATATCCTTCAGCATATAACTGTTCTACAACGTAGAAACCTTATTGCAGTTGATAGCATCAAAAATAGAGTTCCAATGTATCGTGGGTTATTCGAGGAACCCGTTAAAGAAAAAGAAACGCAGAATGAAACGAAAAAATGAAAAACAAGAAAAAAAATAACGATAAAATTGGTTCTGTATTAGTTATTGGTGGTGGAATTGGAGGTATGCAGACAAGTTTGGATCTTGTGGATTCGGGATTCAAGGTATATCTTCTTGAAAAAAAGCCAAATATCGGCGGCGTTATGGCCCAACTGGACAAAACCTTTCCCACTAATGACTGTTCAATGTGTATTATGGCTCCTAAACTTGTTGAAGTGGGGAGAAATCCAAATATTGAGATCATAACAAGGGCAGAGCTGGAAAGATTTGAAGGTGAAGCTGGAAATTTTACTGCCACTCTAAGGAAACATCCTCAGTATATGGATCCAGACAAATGTACAGGATGTGGTCTTTGTGCCCAGAGTTGTCCTGTTGAACTTATTGATGAGTACAATGAAGGGTTAACTCTTAACAATGCCATCAGCATATTATATCCTCAGGGGGTTCC
>SOIS01000184.1 GCA_004375965.1 Candidatus Cloacimonadota bacterium
CTTCTTTTCGCAGGTTATCTATAATCTTTTGATACTCCTCTTGCTGTTTATTATACAAGGGTTGCCAGCCTTTCTTTATTCCAGTAAGTTCATTATTAGTCTCTACTATAGTATCTTTTATTTCAGCCCTTTTGCTTTCCAAAAAACGGAAAAGCGAAATCAAGTTTCCTCTTCCTTTCTTTAATAAATCCTTATTTGGTAAATCTTCAATAGTCCTATCTGATAGAAAAGTAACATCCATATCTAAAGTATCGAAAAACTCCATAAGCTTATTTCTTAAATCATCAACTTTTTTAATAGCCATTTTTAATAATGATTTTTCCTTCTCATAACTCCTTTGGTTTTTCAGCTTTTCATGAATGTTCAACTTTATATATCTCTGTTTCTTCTCCCTTATCTCAAGCAATTCCTTGTTATTCTCTTCAATTTTCTCTAAGGATTCCAAAGTGTTAATAAGATCCGTTTTGTTGATCTTTAGCTGTTTTGATAAATTACTTTCTTCTGTTTTTAGTTGTGCAAATTTCTCATCCAGAAATCTATCAACCAATTTCAACTGAAAAGACTTATCATCAGAAATATCATAAATCTCTTTTTGGCCGTAAATTTCAGGGATAAATAAACTCTCAACAGGTAAATCCACAATTTCTTTTTCCATGATGATATTTTTTTGCTTAAGCAACTCTTCATCAATACTTTTTACTACTGGCTGACCTGGATAGCTTCTTTCAATGAGATAATGTCTATCAAACTGTGGAGAATATACGATTACCTGTAAGGTTGAGCCACTTTTAAACACATCTTTTATAATTTCCTGACAAGCTTTTTCAGCGTTTGGTGATTTAGGTTTCTGATTGAATGCATATCGCAAAGTTTCAATTATTGTTGACTTACCTGTTCCTTTTCCACCAATAATAGTATTCAAATTCTTATTAAAATGGGCTATCTGATCACTAAGAAAACAACCCCCTCCTTCCCATCTTGCCCCCATAATCACTGCGTATTTTTCTTTTTCAAGTTCTTCTTTGAAACGGATACGTGATTCCCAATCAAGGAAAGCTTCACGTAAGCCCTCTACTGTAATAGAGCTCATCTTTATATAGGTAGCTCGAGATCCAACTTTATCCAAAGAGTCAGAATCAGAAGAATTGATAGTTGCAATTAGCCTTTCCCTTTTATAATTTGAGTCAAGTCCATGAATTACGTTTTTTGCAAAACCTGTTAATTCAGAACGTGTCCCAGGGATTTCAACGACCAATAATTTAGGATTAGTAAATGTCTCTACTCTTGGCTGCTCACCATAACCAGAAAGGACTCCATTACTGGATAATGCATGTGGCCCAATGCAAATACCACCATTTTCTTGAATAAAATTAATTACTTCATTGCAACTTTTTTTAGTAATTTTTGGATAACCTCTGGAATCAAATCTCTCCCCAGCTTCAAAAAGCGCTGAAAGATATTCATCCAGTTTTCCCTTAGGTGTGCCAGGATTAAACAAACAAATAATATGAACCCCGCTTCCTGTACTTGTGCTTACCTCAAATCCAGGGAAAACAGTTATTTCACTTTGTCCTTCTGGAGGATTTACTTTCTTAACCTCTTCATTAAAATAATCAATCCACTCAACAGCGTTATGATCAGTAATACCAATAACTTCTATTTTATTTTTGTAAGCCTCTTCGATTATTCTTCTGGCATATCGCCTGCACCAGTCCTCATTATTCAACTGTTTATTCACACCCGCCATTTCGTATTTTTTACTTTTATCAGCAGGTGAATGAACATGCAAATCTGATAGATGGAAGTTTGCTCCATTAGGCTTTTTTAAAATCCCCTCTATATTCACTTTGTCCTCCTTTGAAAGTCGCTCAACATTTTCACTTCCCTCTTCTCATTCCCAAAAATGTCTACATAGATAATCATCATTTGATTATCTATCTTATGAGTGTCGAAATGGATTTCCCAGTTATTCTTTTTTAAATCCTCAGAATAAAATACATCGTCAAAGTCAAATATTTCTCCATTATAATCATAATCTACCATTACCATTGAAAGCGTTTCCCTGTTCTCAAATTTTAGAGGTTTTTTTGATAAAATATTGCTTGTAAAATTTCTAATTTTAATTACTGCTTCTTTATTGCTTTTATCCACCTCCATTTGCCCTTTCTTGTTTTCAATAAGATAATCACATTCTACATCAGGGATCTGAATGAAATCAAAGCCCACAGCGTCAATAGTATCGTTAACATCTGCTTCTCTGATTGGTTGCTTGATATGAGTAAATCCCTTCCGATGGAGTTCATCAATTATGGAATAAGGAATCCTCAGGGCAAAGTATTTTGTCTGGACTCCTGCCCGTCCTCTGGCGGGCTTTTCAATGTAATCTTCAAAGAACATAACGCTTGCTGCAGGAGCAATAATAAAGAATTTATATCCTACCTTGTCACCAAGGATTTTGTGAAGGTCATCAATAAATCCCCTGTCTAAAATCACATCTTCATGCTTTTTATAATTGAAGACCATCACAGAATCTTGCCCGAGATAGCCATCCAATTCCACGCCAGCAATTCTGTGCTTTTTATCTCTGCACTGGAAGAGTTTAAGCACAAATTCTCTATACTCATCCCAGGGCAGTGCCTTGACCATCTTGTAATCATAAAGCCCAGCATTATAGAGAGTGAAAGGTTTAGGCTTTAAAGGTTTTCCACGGTTTCCAATTTCTTGTCTTAAATTGAGTAATCTTTTTTGCATTGTGTAAATTGCTAATTTGCCACAGTCAATCATGATCCATCTTCTGCCAAGTTTTTCAGCCACAGCCGCTGTTGTTCCAGAACCAGGAAAGGCATCTAGGACAAGATCGCCAGGGTTGGAGGAGGCTTCTATTACTCGTCTTAGAAGTTCCTCCGGCTTCTGAGTTGGATACTCTATATATTCCGCACTTTTCTTCTTAGTAACAGAACTTTGTCCAATACCCCAAACATCATCAGCCCACCTATATGTGAAATCTTTATATATAATTTTTCCATTCTCATCTCTTGCAGCTACCAAAGCTTGTTTTTCTTTGTCCCATATTCGAACATCTCTTTTGATAGCCTTTCTTAACTCAATCTTAACACGCTTTGTCTTTGCGCTACTTGACTTGTTATAGAATAGAATGACATTATGATTATTTGGAAATCTGTTTACATTCCCTTGAAAATTATCAGGATAATGCCAAGTAATTTCATTTTGGATATTTTGCTCTCCAAAAATCTCATCCAACAACGCCTTTACGTAATGAGATTTTTTCAAATCCAAATGCACATAAATACTTCCGTCATCAGCTAAGAGTTCTCTCAAAAAGACAAGCCTTTTTCTCAAGAATTCCAAGAATTGAGATCCTATAATTTTATCCTGGTAAGCTTTTTGATCCTGACTTCCTCTAAATTCCTGTCTTGTAGCAAAAGGAGGATCGATGTAAATCAGTCTTACTTTTCCTCTACCTGTATTTTTGTCATAAACCTCAGGATCATCCATTAAGGCTTTAAGAACTTGAAGATTATCACCGAATATCAGTTTGTTAGTCCAACCAC
>SOIS01000137.1 GCA_004375965.1 Candidatus Cloacimonadota bacterium
ATCTAATTCCTCGACTTTATAAATCAACCAGAACTTCATGTCAAATAAATCTCAGCTTCTAAGTTTTGACATCCAATTTATCCTGCAAAAAATCAACAAAGGTTAAGTGCTAAGTTGATAATAAATAGAAAGCTCATTATATATGTCATTTGACTATTTTCTACACAATTGATAGTATTTTTTGTTGTAATAAATTGAGGGAGTTTTGGGCTATGAAATGTCCTAAATGTCATTTTGAAAATCCCGCTGATAGAAATTTTTGTGCCAATTGTCGGGCACCGCTTTTTCCATCAGAGAAAATTCCTCTTTCCAAGATAGAAACTGTCCTTGAATCCAAACAAAATTTAGCCGTTGGAACAACGTTTGCTGGAAGGTACCAGATAATTGAAAAGCTGGGCAAAGGGGGAATGGGCGAGGTCTACAAGGTCCTTGATAAAGAGATCAAGGAAAACATAGCCTTAAAACTCTTAAATCCTGAGGTTGCTTCAGACAAGGCGACAGTTGAGCGCTTCCGAAACGAACTGAAATTTACCCGTAAGATCACTCACAAGAATGTTTGCCGCATGTATGACTTCAATAAGGAAAAAGAAGATTACTATATTACTATGGAATATATTCACGGCGAAGATTTAGAGAGTTCGCTTAGAAGGGTGGAACAATTAAGTGCAGGGAAGGCTATTTTCATTGCCAAGCAAGTATGTGAAGGTTTGGTTGAAGCTCACCGTTTGGGAGTTGTGCACAGGGATCTAAAGCCGCAAAACATCATGATTAGTAAAGAAGGGAATGTACACATTATGGATTTTGGCATAGCTCGATCTCTTAAGGCAAAAGGGATAACAGAGACGGGGATGATGATTGGAACGCCACATTACATGTCACCTGAACAGGTTGAAGGGAAGGAGGTAGATCAGCGTTCTGATATCTATTCTCTGGGCGTGGTTCTTTATGAATGGTGTGCGGGAGGCTGCCTTTTGAAGGGGATACTCTCATAAACATTGCTGTGAAGCAAAAAACAGAGACACCTCCAGGTCCTAGGACACTCAATCCAAAGGTATCTGAAGAATTAAGCCAACTGATACTTAGATGCATGGAAAAGGAAAAAAATAAAAGATACCAAAAAGCAGAGAATCTCCTTACTGAATTAAAAAATATAGATAAAGGCATACCAACTACAGATAGGCTTATCGCTGAGATAGAATTTGAGAAAGTAACTCCAAGAAAGCATCTGGTTCCCCTAGTTCTTCTTTTCATTGCTATAATTACAATCGCTGGATATTTATTCTATGACAAAGTTCTGCAAGGAGGAAAGAAAGAGAAATCGACTATGATTGCTGGGCCAACGATTCAGGAAACTCCAGTTTTAACTCCTCAACCCAGTTACATAGAAATTAATTCTGTACCTGAAGGTGCAGATGTTTATGTTGATAATAAATTCGAAGGAATAACGCCGCTTAAATATGAGATTTCTCCCGGAACTTATGAAATAAGAATAAAAAAAGACACTGAATACAAAGAAATAACAGATGATTTGGAAGTAAATGCCGAGGAAACATCTTCAAGAAATTATACTTTAAATCCGGTATATTTCCTTGAGATAGATACGATTCCAGAAGGGGCTTATGTAAAAATTGACGGCAATTATAAAGGTAGTACACCTATAAAATTAGAATTGCCAAGGAGCACATGCCAGTTGAGAATAGAAAAAGGAGAGGAATGGTCCTATATTGATGAGTCGCTAACTTTAAATCCGGGCATAAACTCCTTCGAACGATCTCTAAAAAGAATAATGTACAGCTTATCCATAAAAACATATCCACCTGAAGCCCGTGTGTTAATTGGAGGAGAACCAATAGGGACATCCCCTGTGAAAAAAATGGATTTATTCGGCAACTACAATATAAAAATAGAAAAGGAAGGCTATAGAACAATTGAAGAATCTATTACTTTAGAATCTGATACTGAAAAGACATATGACTTGATAAAACTTGAACCTAAGGTAGGCAAAATCATATTAAAAGTTCACCCTTATGCTAATGTTTTTATAGATGGGAAAGAGATAGGTGAGGTTCCGCCCACAAAAATCCAAGAAGTTAAGGAAGGCAAACATACAATTGAATTCATTTCGAAAAAGCTAAATAAAAAGATTACAGTTGAGGTGGAAATTAGGGGCGAGGAAACAAAAGAGATCCGAATGAATATGGAAACAGGAAAAAGAGAAATAGTGAAATTAAGTTTAAAGCAATAAAAATTACACGTAAATTTTAAAATTGCGCCTTAATATAAGTAGAGATAACGAAAATTATGATAATTAATAAAATATATAAATCAAAGCTGTTGGTTTATTCGTTAATTTTCTATTTTCTTTTATTAATTACCTCAGAAGCCACGCCTGATATATTTGATTCTGATTCTAATAAAGGATTTAAGCCTGTGGTGAGAGTAAAGGAAGGTAGAGAGGAAATTCCAGCTGCCCAAAAGGATCGTTTTGATAAATTATTTGAAGAAGGAAAGAAACTTTACCAAGAAGAGATGGATTATGAAGGAGCAATAGAAAAATTTAACGAAGCTTTAGATCTTGCAGTAACAAGAGCACAAAAAGCAGATGTCTTTTATCATTTGTCTCTTGCTCATTATGGGGATCTAAGTGAGAAGGGAAGAAAAGAACTTTTTGAGGTGATAAGGAAGCTTATAGAAGTAGATTATTATCGAGAACTGGATGAGCTTTTATGCCCACCAAAGTATATAGAATTATTCGAAGGAATAAAAAAAGAATATGGGACCTTGAAGGTACAATCAAAGCCAGCAGGAGCAGATGTTTATTTAAATGATGCTACCGTCCCTGTAGGAAAGACGCCTTTAACAATTGTTTCCAAGCCTGGATCGGTTAAGATAAAAATAAAGAGGGGGAATAAAGTAAAAAAAGACATACTCAAGGTAGTTGCTGGCAAAGAAACAGCCTCGTCAATTTACGCTTTAAAAGGAGTTTCAGCTTTACTATATGTATTAGGAGGCATAGTTTTAGCAGCAGGCGCTGCAGCCGCCTTATTATTAAAAAGCAAAGCTGGGGAAGAAGGGCAAACAACAGGTAGTATTCAGGTTAATTCCACTCCGCAAGGAGCAAGTATATATCTTGATGGGACAGACACAGGGGAAACGACGAATTCCACTCTAAGCGATGTATCCGCGGGGAGTCATACTGTAAAGCTGGTTAAAGAAGGATATGAAGATTTTGTAGAGAGTATTTCTGTAACAGCAGGACAAACAACGACAGTAAATGCAAGTCTCACTGTAATCACCATAACAGTAACCAATCCCACGAGCAGCACTATCTGGATTAAGGGAAGCGATGTGGAGATAAGATGGGGAAGCAGCGGTTCTCTAAGTTTCCAAGGAAATGTAAGAAAAAACACAGGATTAAGTCCCTTATCACTTTCAGGGAGAAATTTATCGCCATCGTTTCGAAGAAGGACTCTTCGATCCAAGCATTCTTTTCGGAACTTAATAAGGACAAGAAGAGAGTTAGATAACAGAAGTAATATGGGTTCGTCCAGCATTAAGGAAA
>SOIS01000166.1 GCA_004375965.1 Candidatus Cloacimonadota bacterium
ACCCGTGATCTCTCACGCTACCGATACACTTCCTTTCTTTGTTGTTGATACAGGGGAGGCAGATAGCACCGCATCCCAGCACCAACTTGAGCACCATCCTCCAGCCGTTCAACACTTTTTCGGCAACAATATGTTATCTTGACACTACCTAACTTCATTTAGACAGAATTCGGGATTTTTAAGGTGTTCTATTACCGCAAATCATTGTTATAATATCAAATTCTCTATCAAATAACCATTGCTATTCCTTTATCTAGTGAATTCATAATTCCAGCGGTACTTTTGATATTACTGACCGAATTTTGCCTGATGGATCCTTAGGGATTTCATCTACAATTTCAATCTTGATATGCATCTCATTACCTAAAATTCCTCTAAGTTTTTGCTCTACCTGATGGACTGTCTCAGATGAGAAATCTCTTCCTTTTACAATCTGTACTGCTAATTCTCCTCTGCTTTCTTGAATAATCTTAAACTGTGCTACTCCACGAATTACTCTCACGTTTATTATAATAACACTGGGAGAGTGCGATTTACCCTTAGAATTTACAATGAAATCCTCAGTGCGTCCTTCAATGGATTTCATTAGAGCCAACCCACGCCCGCAAGGGCATTGCTTATTGATGAAAATTGCGACGTCTCCAACTTCATATTTTATAAAAGGCATAGCGTATGAATGTAAACCTGTACAAATAAGCTTACCCCTTTCCCCTGATTTTACAGGCTTTCCATCTTTGACAAACTCCACCACAACAGTATCCATATTTATGTGATAACCGGTATGTTCACCGCACTCCCAAGCTATGCAACCCAATTCCTCTGTCCCATAGTAATCAAATACCTTGGCCCTAAATACAGATTCCAAAAGCTTTCGAGACTCCCGATCTAATAGCGCTCCCATGCTGAAAACTAATCGTGGGTTTATTCCTTTAATTCCTTTTGTTTTCATGGCAGTTGCCAGAAAGCACAAATTGAAAGGCATGCCAGTAAGCACATCAGGATTGATTCGCTTTAGAGATTGAATCTGATCATCTGAATTATCGCTAGTAGAGATAAACTCTCTCCGCCAAATTCCAAGATATTGAACCCAACGCTTAGATGGAAGATGATATTTAATTGAAGCTCTTTTATCCCGGAGTCTAAGCCCGTTCTCCAAGAAGACTCGTGCCCATGTCATATCCAAGAAACTAAGATCTTTTTTGGTGAAAAAAACATCCAGAGGCATAGCACTTGATCCAGTTGTTGTTCGCTTTTCGCACTTGGCAAGGTTAATTCCTTTGGCTATAATCTCATCTCTTCGCAGCCGTTCAATCTGCTTTCTAGTCGTAATAGGAATTTTAGCTAAATCTTCCACGGTCCGAATATCTTCTGGCTTCACTCCGACAGAATCAAAAAGTTTACGATAATAAGGAACATTTTCGTATGCGTGTTTGATGATTCTTTTAAGCTTCCTTCGCTGTATTTCTTCAAGTTCCGACAGTTTCAGCCATTGATTATTGCGTAGTTTATACAGATTGTAAAAGGAATAAAGAATCATATTTTTCCCTCCATAATAGGAGGACCCGGACAGACCATACCTTTCGCATATTTAGACTGGGGCCCAATACTATGTAGATCAGAGTCTGCAGCCAAAACGGGAATCTCTTTCCTTGCCAAACTTTTGATAACGGCCAACCCATCTACCTTCAAATTTAAAACTAGTGCTGCCGGCTTATCTTGCCACCCATCTTTGGAGCTTCGCTTGTAATTTGAGCCCAGTTCTATGTGTCACCGTTTTTTCGGCTTCTTCCCTAAATACCACCAGTTTCCACAATGGCTGCAGAGGAGAATCTCCTCGTATCGCTCCTGAAAGTGGATCTGACGGATTCTTTCAATGAAAGGATTGTTCCACAACTCTTCGAGAGAAGATTCACAGAGATTACCAATCTTCAGTTTTTTGGAGACATCCATGCAACAGGGCATAACGTCTCCGTTCCAGGAGATATACAAAAATTCCCAGAGTTATCGACAGGGAAATCTTTCTCCCCTATAAATTTGTTCTTCTTCTCCTATCCCCTACCTGTCCTGCAAAGGTATGGATATCTTTGAGCAAAATGTGATCACCCTTTCCCAACAAAGGGCTCCATTTTTTGAGAAAATCACTTATTTCAGAAGCTATCTCTCTCATCCTTAGATGAACGAAGCGAGCCGCAAACAAGCTGACTTCGGTCCTTTAAAAGGTGTTTGGCGACGGTTTGCCAACATTTTCTCCTTTAACGTGATTTTTCTTAATAAAACTCTTAAGAACATAGTTTATCAACTCTCTCAAAAAATAAGGATGCGGTATAAAGTCTTCTAGCTCCATTTCTTGTCTCCTGTGATCATACCAAGCGAAAAATCAATCTCCGCTCCCATCTGTGGAGGATAAAATACAGATGGTGGAAATGGTTCCCCATCATGAAAAACACAATTTCCCCCATTATCAGGTAAATTGTTCCCCTTGCCACTTTTCCTTCCACGAGGACCTCCCCTCCTTCCAAATTCAAGGACTTCAAAACCAGAAGCCCTCTGGAGAACCCTCCACCTGGAGAGCGCAATCCTCCGGGACTATCTCCTCAGAGATGCCCATTTTCTTGGTACCTCCTCGTGGCAGGACCATCGGTTTTGCACATGCCATATACTCAAAGATAGCCAATGCCCCATCATTTGGAAGAGGATAAACACATATATCAGAAAGATTGATGATCTCGGGAATTTCTTCGTCGGGGAGGAATCCAGTAAAAATCACCGCGACCTCAATCTTTAGCTCATGGGATAGTTCTCTTAAATGGTCAACATAATCTCCGTCGCCCACAAATACAAACCTCGTATTAGGGAAATCCTTTAACACATAGGGAACTGCTTTTAGCACTACCTCGAGTTTATAGTATTTGTTTATCTTTCCGAGGAAGAGAACCAGTCTATCACCCTTTGGATTTATCTTTTTTCGTGTGAGATCGTTACCAATTCCTGGCTCAAACCGCCTGGTGTCAACTCCGTTGGGAATCATCCTCAATTTTTGGTCCGGGATACCCAGGTCAAGACAAAATTTCTTTGTTTCAGGGCTATGGGCGATTACCAAATCAGCGAGCTTAGGGATTGTCCTCTCCAAATATTTTAGAGTATGATACCTTGGCATTCTGCCGTCGTACCTGGCAATCAGTGAATAGTCGTCAATAAAATCAAAGATAAAAGGGACCTTAAAGATGGATTTGACTAACACAGCTGCCATTCCAGACTCGATATTATCTGCCAATATTACGTCTGCCCTAATCCTCCGAAATCTAAATAGCAAAGATAATATCCCCAATGTGTAGGCCAAATAAGGATTGGGGACTCTCAAAAGATTTATATTTAGAGTCTGGATTCCGTGTCCCATCACCTTCAGTCTTTTCGATATAATACGAAACCTTCCTTGGGGAAACTTCTTGGTCACCTCTTTCAAGGGGGGCCTAGATATCTTACATATCTTCATTTCTAAGACTGCTCCTTTTCTTTTTCAACAGATTTAGCTCCTTTACGAGCCCAAGACAA
>SOIS01000067.1 GCA_004375965.1 Candidatus Cloacimonadota bacterium
GAATTGGTTTCATTCAGGCGTATCGACCTCGAGGGAGAAGGCGATATTCATTTTCAGTCAATGGTGTTAAGGCGATATTGATTTGTATTTGTTCTAAAAGAAATAAGGGATAAGCCCCATTAGAAATTTGAAATTTCTAACCATGCAACAACAGGAGTTGTTGCACTCAAGAAAGCATCTTTACATTTATGCTGTCAGATAAGCGAACTATTTAGTGGTGTCTTTTCTTTTTCTTCAAGGGAGCGGATGCAATATGAGATTGCTTCGTTTGTGAGTATGAAAGATTACTCGCAAAGACATCCTCTTTGATTTAGAGATTTTGTAGATGTTCTATTTCTCTTTCTGTTAACTCTCTGTGTTCTCCTTCTTTTACTCCTCTTAATATTAGGAATGCATATTTTGTTCTTTTTATTTCTTCAATGTTATAGCCAAGTGCCCTGAACATCCTCTTAATTTCTCGTTTTTTTCCTTCGGTGAGAACAAGCTCAACCCTTTTACTGTTTTTCAGTTTTACTGATTTTGGTTTCAGTAATTCTCCTTCATCCTTGATGCCTTCGAGAAGTTTTTCTCTGTCCTCTTTTTGAAAAGGTTTCTCAAGCATGACCATATAGGTTTTCTCCACGCTGCTTCTCGGGTGCATGAGCTTGTTTGCAAGTTCGCCATCGTCCGTAAGAATAAGCAATCCTGTCGTATCCTTATCAAGCCTTCCAACAGGAAATAGCCTTTTTTTTCTGAGATGTTGCGGCAAAAGGTCAAGAACGGTCTTTCTTCCCCTCTCGTCTTTTACTGTTGTGATGCACCCTTTTGGTTTGTTAAGAATAATATAGGTATATTTCTCTTTTAATCTTAAAACTTTACTTTTATATTCGACAACATTCTTAACAGGGTCAATTTTTAATCCAAGCTGGGTGACTACCTTTCCGTTTAGTTTTATTTTCCCCTCGGATATAAGTATATCCGCTTTCCGTCTTGAACAAAGACCTGTTTTTGCAATGAAATTGTTAATCCGCATTATAGGAGAACCAATCGCAGGCTAAAGCCTGCGGCTACCGTTTTGCCAGGGATAGGTACGGATACTCATTACTCATTACTCCTTACTGCCTACTATTTTTAAGCAGTCCTCTCACTATACAGATAGGAGTCATCTCTTTTCCTTGACCAAGAGGATTTATTCTCATTATCTCTTCAAGCCTCTTAATCGGTATTCCACCAGAATTACCTATTACCCAGGAACCACCAATATCATTTATATCCATTATAGCAAATTCTACTATGAATCTCTTTTTTAGTGTTTGGGATACACCATCAGACTTGTCAGGACCAAGGATTACACATTTGTCAAAGGGCTCAACTGGTGTTGTATGTGCAGCATCAATCATAGCGGTCTTCTTTCCTGCAATTCTGTAAAAAATTCCCTTAGTACCAAATGGTTTTGTCAAACAAGAGAAAAAGGCAGCAATAAGAATCCTTAAGGCTCCAGCCTCATTTATAGCACACTGCATACTTTCAGGACTTCTCAATCCAACACCGTAGGGAACCTTTGCAACATATCTCCATAAAAACCGTGCTATGAATCCCACCCGTACCTTATCCTCAAGGATTGCTCTTCCCTGGCTGATTGCAAGGGCACTCTCTGCAATCACAACAATATCACCTTCTTTGATAAATTTTTTGGCAAAGGTCTCAACAATATCACCTATAGTATCCCTTTGCGTTATGAGCTTGGTACGGATTGGAAGTAGTGTAATCTTCATTTGAACTTATAATTAAGAATTAGGAATTGGGAATTAGAAATTAGGATTTACCTCAAACTTTTTACTGAATTTTTCATATAGGGTTCTGAGCTCCTGATTATCAGCGAGGTGAAAATACTTTAGAAACTCTGGAGTAGTAGCATAAAGTAGCGGTCTCCCAGGTGTATGTAGCCTCCCTGTTATCTTCAATAATTCTATATCTACAAGATGTTTGATTACACCCTCGCTTGAAATTCCTCTAATCGATTCTATATCAGGTCTTGTTGTAGGTTGAAAGACAGCAACTATAGCAAGAACCTCAATCGCAGCTCTTGATATATTATATTCTCTTTCTACATCCGTTAACGTTTTAATAAGATAATCAAATTCAGGTTTTGTAAATATCTGGTATCCCCCTTGTACCTTTTCAATGAACAGACCTTTTGAAGAATCATATTCTTCACTTAGTTCGTTAAATGCATCTTTGATTATATTCTCATTCTCCACTCCAAGAGCACGTTTGATAGATTTAATGCTTAAAGGATCAGATGATGCGAATAAGAGAACCTCTATTTTTTTCTTCAATTCTTCTAAATTCATTTCTAAACTTGCCTTTTTACAAATCTTTTTCCAGGGAGTTGTTGAATTAGACCCTTGATTTCGAGAGAAAGAAGAATACTTGAAACCTTTGATGAAGGGAGGTTTGTAGTTTCAATTATGTCGTCTATCAACAGAGGAGATTCTCTCATCGAATCAAAGACCTTTTTTTCAACAGTTGAAAGTTCTATCTCTTCAGCTGGAGATGTGGGGACAAAATCCTTTCTTTTCAAAAATGGGAATTCCTCTAGTATATCCTCTACATCAACAATCAGTTTTGCACCTTGTTGAATTAATTTATTTGTTCCCATACTTGTTTTTCTCCGTGTATCTCCGGGAACGGCGAAAACCTCTTTTCCCTGTTCAAGCGCCCATTTTACGGTTATAAACGTTCCGCTTTGCAACGTTGCTTCTACGACGACGATTCCAAGGGACATGCCACTGATGAGTCTATTTCTCTGCGGGAAATTGACCGCGACAGGTTCGGTCCCGAGTGGAAACTCTGAGACCACTGCACCATTTTCGATAATTTCTTGATAAAGTTTTTTATTCTCTCTGGGATATACTACATCAATACCTGAACCAAGGAATGCAACGGTCCTTCCACCCTTATTAATTGCAGTTTGATGAGCTACTGTGTCAATTCCTCTTGCCATTCCACTTACGATTGTGAAACCCATATTAACAAGGGAATGTGAGAATTTCTCAGCTATCTGTTTTCCATAATAACTTGCGGTTCGTGAACCAATAATAGAGACAGCAAGATCATCTTCTTTCTTAAAACCTCCTCTTATATAGAGAATTGGAGGAGGATTGCCAATATCTCTTAGAACATTTGGGTATTCCTGGTCAAGTATTGTAAGCACATCCACATTATAATCTTGTAGCCTCTTTTTATAATCGGTAATGTCTATCTTTGATTCCTTAATCTGTTTGAAGATTTTTTTAAATTTTGGTAGTAAGGTTATAAGTTCATAAATATCCTTTTCATAAATAAAGAACGGATCTTTGAGGGTAAGCATTAATGTTCTCAGACGTTTTTCTCCAATGGATTCTAAGAGGCTGATTTTGATCCACTCAATTGTTCGTTCGTCTATCTCAGGAACCTTCATCGAGAATATCCTTGTAAAGGTCTGAATCGATTTTTTTGAGTTTTTCGAGAATAAATTCTTGGAAATCTGCATCCTTGCGGGAGAGATAGGTTTCAACAAATTTTACCCTGTCTCTGTTTATTATTGAGAGTATAGCTTCTTCTGCATCTATTCTGACCCTCGAGCTATCATCTTCTAAAAATGTAAGCAAAGGGTCAATGCATTCGATTTCACCTATATAACCGAGGGTCAAGCATGCAGCAGAACGAACATACCATACACCATGCTTTGCTACTCTTAATATTGAACTAATAATATCTTTCCCGAAACCGCCAAGGATTTTTGCAACATAAACTCTCATATGCCAGCTATCATCTGATAGAAGTTTGATGAGTTCATTCTCTGCATGTCTTCCACCCATCTTTACCAGTTCATTTACTGCCGATAACCTTTTCTTTATATCGTTGCTGTTTAGGTCTTTTAGTAACTCATCAACATTATTTTTTCTGTCTATCATTCTCACCTCCAATGCTCTCAAAGATTTTTAGTATATTATCAAGAAGCGTTGTTAAACCTGTTCCTACTAAAGCGGAGATATATATAATTTCCT
This sequence comes from Candidatus Cloacimonadota bacterium, assembly GCA_004375965.1. Taxonomy (GTDB): domain Bacteria; phylum Hydrothermota; class E44-bin80; order E44-bin80; family E44-bin80; genus SOIS01. The sequence continues at coordinate 4,032 of SOIS01000067.1, forward strand.
CAGCCAGTTCAGGTTTTTTAATTTCCCCTTTTAATAAGTCAATTTTGTTAGCGGCAACGACTCTTGGATATTCAGTAAGTGCAGTGCTGTATGCGTTAAGTTCATTTACAATTGAAAAATAGTCGTTTTCTATAGTTTTCGATGTTATATCAAGGAGGATAAGTAGCAGTTTTGTTCTTTCAATATGTCTCAAAAATTCAAGTCCAAGTCCTTTTCCATAAGATGCACCCTCAATCACCCCTGGTATATCTGCGAACGTCAAACGGGTAAAATCCTCAAATTCGACTACACCAAGATTGGGAGAAAGGGTTGTAAAAGGATAACTTGCTATCTTCGGTGAAGCCCTGGAGATATTGTTAAGAAGTGTAGATTTTCCAACATTGGGATAACCAACAATACCTACATCTGCTATGGATTTTAATTCAAGAACTACTCTTTTTTTCTCACCTGGTTTACCCTCTGTTGCGATTTCAGGATGTTGAATTTTAGAAGTAGCAAAATGTACATTCCCTTTTCCACCCTTACCTCCTCTTGCAATTATTTTCTCGTCACCCGGGGTAAGCAAATCAAGAATTAGTTTGCCCTCTTCATTGAAAACACTTGTTCCTGGTGGAACCTTAATAATTATATCCTTTCCTTTTTTGCCATACATTTTTTTCCTTTTTCCATTTCCACCATTACCTGCTCTGATGGTAGGGGTATGTCTAAGGTGGTAAAGATCATTTATGTTGTTATCTACTTTTAAGATTACATTGCCACCTTTTCCTCCGTCTCCACCGTCTGGACCACCCTTCGGAACAAATTTCTCTCTTCTGAAACTTACCGCACCATTTCCTCCCCTACCTGATTCGACAATTAATTGAACTTTATCTACGAACATCTAAAAGACCGTTTCTTATCCTTCTAATACCTTCTTCAATCTTTTCAAGGGAAAGAGCATAGGAAAGTCTCAGGTGTCTGTCATCACCGAATGCCGCTCCAGGCACAGTAGCCACATTACATTTATCTAATAGATATTCTGCCATTTCAATAGATGTGCTTATTCTACTGGTATAAAATTTACTAATATCTATAAACATATAGAAAGCACCCTCTGGTTCAGGAAAAGAAATGTCATCAATGGTTGAAAGAAGTTTTATAGCCAATTTTCTTCTTTTGTCAAGAACATTTCGAATCTCATTAATAAACGATTCTGCATCCTCAAATGCGGAAAGAGCAGCGTACTGAGATATTGATGATGCACAGGAGGTTGTATGTGCCTGCAGCTTTGTAGCACTTTTAATAATAGCTTGGGAGGCGATTGCATAACCGAGTCTCCACCCTGTCATTGAAAAGGTTTTTGAGACACCATTTGCTATTATGATATTGTCAAGAGGTGAATTGATAAGAGAAAGCATTGAATTCCCTTCTTTCTTATCATATATTAGTTCATCGTAGATCTCGTCAGAGATACAGTGGATATTTCTTTTTTTTATAATGGAAGCAATTTCTTTAAGAATAGCAGTAGGATAAACTACACCTGTTGGATTACAGGGAGAATTGAGTATTAAAAGTTTTGTTTTTTTTGTTATTGCTTCCTCAAGGTCTTTGGGTTTGAGGATGTATTCAGTTTTTGATGTATCTATAAAGACCGGTTTCGAAAGAGAAATTTTTACTATCTCTGGATAGCTCAGCCAGTAAGGTACTAAAATTATTACCTCATCCCCTGGACCGCACAGGGTTTCAACAATATTGTGTACAGCCTGTTTTGTACCGGATGTTATGAGAACGGAATCAACCGATAGCTCTACTCCATATTTTTTCCGATATCTTGTTATTATTGCCTTTTTTAGTGGTGTAATACCCGAAACAGATGTATATTTTGTATATCCCTTATCTATCGCCTCCTTTGCTTTTGCTTTGACGATTGCTGGTGTATCAAGATCGGGTTCACCAGCAGAAAGGTTAATAACATTTTTACCTTCCGCCTGGAGAAGTTTTGCTTTAGAATTAATTTTCAATGTTAAGGAATCCGAGAGATATCTTACCATCTTTGAGAATTCCATTTAATCCTTTCTTTTAAGTTCTTCTTTCACGAATTTTTTTACCACTTCTGGAACAAAATGTGAAATATTGCCACCAACAGAAATAATCTCCTTTATTAGACTGGAACTTAAGTAGGTAAAGGATTCGTGAGGAACGAGGAAAACTGTTTCCACCTCAGGTGATATTTTTCTATTCATCAATGCCATCTGGAATTCATACTCGAAATCGGATATTGCCCTTAATCCCCTGATAACAACACTAATCTTTTTTTTCTTTGCATAATCAACAATCAATCCGTCGTAAGAATCAACCTCGACGTTCTTCATCCCTCGAACAGATTCTTTTATCATCCTCTTCCTTGTTTCAACACTGAATAGAGGATTTTTTTCATTATGATGTGCTACAAGTATGATAATCTTTGAGAAAAGTTTTCGAGCGCGATTTATAACATCTAAATGACCTTTTGTCAGTGGGTCAAATGTTCCAGGATAGACTGCTTTAATCATCAGGTATTCCTTTCATAAAAGGAGAGAAGTGTATCACCAATTTTAACTTCTCTTATTGCTTTATTATTTACCTTCTCTCTCACAGAGTGTTGAAGTACAAAAATACCATCTTTTGGTACTATATCGAAATCAATGATATCAAATATTTTTTTCACGATACCCTTCTCGTAAGGCGGGTCCGCAAATATGACATCGAAGATAAAGCACTTGTTCTTGAAAAAACTAAAGAGACTTTTATTTACCTCTTTATTGAATACTCTTCCTTTTTGTTCAAAACATGTTAATCTCAGATTCTCTTTTATGGTTTTGCAGAGATTAAATGATTTTTCTACAAAACAGACAGAAGCAGTACCCCTTGAAATAGCCTCTATGCCGATGTTCCCGGTGCCTGCAAAGAGGTCAAGGAAATATGTTCCTTTGATATTTCCCAACAGGTTAAATAACGTTTCCTTGATTCTATCGCTTGTCGGTCTGACGTTATCATAACCGGATATGAGTTTTTTATTTTTTGCAATTCCTCCTATAACTCTCATAATAGACCTTTTTAATCTACGTATTCTGCTTGTCTTTCATAGTTTTTTATCCTTCTGATTACTCCTTACTTCCTACTGCTTTCTTTTCGAATATCTGTGTAATCAGACTTTTTGAAGATAACATAATCTTTCAAAAATGTCAAGAAAAACAAAATCCTTATCAAAGCTCAGGTCTTTTCTTTTAATATGTCATTGCGATTGCATCTTCATTGCCCAGGTTATCCGAATCAATCTCGGTGTTGTTAATATAATGAAAACTTCAAAACGAATTTTTTTTCTTGCTTTTTTTTAACTGATGTGTTATTTTAAGTATTGCTTAATATTTAATGGTATAAGATGATAGAAATAAAGGAAGTAGAAAAGGAAAGTATTGCACAGGGATTGGGCATATCGAAAGGCGATAGGATATGCTCTATTAATGGTTGTAAAATAAGGGATGAGATAGACCTTATTTTCTATGAAAGTGACAGTAACCTCATGATAGAGATAGAGAAAGACAAAAAGAGAAGGTTTATAACAGCGCGGAAATTGCCGGAGGTGAAATTGGGTATTAAACTGGTTCCTTTTGAGTTTAAAAGATGTAATAACTCCTGTATCTTCTGTTTCTATGACCAGATGCCGAAAGGGTTAAGAGAGTGTCTTTATCAAAAGGATGATGATTACAGGCTTTCGTTTCTGTATGGAAACTATATTACCCTGACAAATATGATTGAGGAAGATTATAAGAGAATTGAAGAGCAGAGATTGAGCCCACTCTATGTCTCCGTTCATTCAACCAATCCTGATGTAAGGGCACAGATGCTCGGAAGGGATGGAAAAGAAGTTGATACTCAGAAACCCCTCAAGAGACTCGCTGATGCAAAGATTGCAGTTCATACACAGATTGTAATCTGTCCTGGAATTAATGATGGAGAAAGACTAGAAAAAACCGTGTTTGAACTCTCTCAGTTTTTCCCATATGTTCGTTCTATTGCTATAATTCCTGTGGGACTGACAAAGTATAGAAGAGGTCTTTTTCCTTTAAGAGCACTAACACAGAAAGAATGCCTTGAAGTTATAAAGAATATCTTTAGGTGGCAGGAGGATTTCAGAAAAAGATTTGGTATCGGCTTTGTCTATCCATCAGATGAAATCTTGATAACGGCAGAGTTTGCTGTTCCGATGAAGGAATTTTATGATGAGTTTCCACAGCTTGAAAACGGTGTTGGAAACTCGAGGATTTTTCTTGATGATATTGAGGAAATAAATATAATGGAACTGAACGGTATAAAAGGTACTATTGTTTTTATTACGTCACATCTTCCATTTCCCTGGGTAAATCTGTTAAGAAAAAGACTTTTACTTGAGACCTCAATTATCTGTGATATTTTCCCTATAGAAAATAGTCTCTTTGGTGAAAGTGTAACAGTTTCAGGGCTTCTTGTGGGAATGGATATTCTTACGGCAATAAAAGCCTACGAAAAAAAAGCAGACTTGTTTATAATTCCAAGCAATTGTCTTAATGAGGATGGATTATTCCTTGATGATATATCCCTTTCTGATCTAACTCAATTATCAGGCAGAAGGGTCATCGCAACACCATCTCCTATTTCCGTTTTACCGAAAACCATAAGAAAAGAGCTCATCAAATGAAAAATGTTGTTATTGTCGGAAGGCCGAATGTAGGGAAATCCGCACTCTTTAACAGAATTATTCACAGAAGAAAAGCCGTTGTTGAAGCAATATCAGGGGTAACAAGAGACCGCTTATTGCAAAGGGCAGAATGGAGAGGTAAGAGTTTTTATCTTACGGATACAGGTGGATATGTTCCTTCAAAAGCCGACCGCATAACTTCGCTCGTCTCGCAACAAGTTGATCTTGCTATAGATGAGGGTGATATAATTCTTTTCACAGTCGATGCAATAGAAGGTGTTACACCCCTTGATAGAGAGATTGCCGATTCCTTAAGAAAGAATGGTAAAAGGGTTCTTCTTGTTGTTAACAAGGTAGACAATGAAAAGAGAGAGCAGGTTATCTACGATTTTTTTAAACTTGGTTTCGAGAGGATTTTTCCTGTTTCGAGTATTCATGGAAGGGGTGTTGCAGAACTTCTCGATGAGATAGTAAAGCTGATTCCAGAGGAGAGACTTGAAGATGTAGAAAAGAGGATAAAACTTGCAATCATAGGAAGACCGAATGTGGGGAAGTCATCCTTCTTTAATAGAATTATCGATGAAGAAAGGGTAATCGTTGATGAAAAGCCAGGTACGACAAGGGATGCGATAGATACAGATTTCGAATTTGAAGGTGAAAAATTAACGATAATTGATACAGCAGGTATACGGAGAAAACCGCGGGTTAGGACAGACCTTGAATACTATACAATAAAACGTGCTATTGGCGCCTTGCTTTTGTGTGATGTTGCAATGGTAATGGTGGATGGTTCAGTGGATATTACAAGACAGGATAAGAGGCTAATTGCACTTTCTGGTAGAAGTGCTGGAACTATTACAGTCCTTTTGAATAAGATGGACCTTGTTCCAAAAAGGTTATGGAACGACGTTATCCACTACTTTCATGATGCTCTTCCATACATACCATATTTACTCACTCTTCCGATTTCAGCGAAAAGAGGTGATGGAGTTTTTGATGCTGTTCGGATAGCAATAGATGCTTATAAGAGAAGCTCTGCACGCATGGACAATGAAGAGTTGAATCAAATAATAAGAGATGCTGTTTCTCGTCTTCCCCATAAGCGCATTGGAAAGAAGAAGGTGTTTATTCTCGGATGCAGACAGGTTTCACAAAATCCACCGCAGATTATTTTTTATACAAACGTTCCTGACGATATTTCGAATGATTACCAGAGGTATCTTGAAAAGAGAATACGTGAGGTATTTCCTCTGAATGGGATACCCCTTGTGATGAAATTCAAAAGAAGGAGAAAAGAAGTAAGGACAAGTAAAAAGGAAAAAGGAAAAAGGAAAAAGTGAAACAAACGCCTTCGGCTGTAAACAAATGCTGTACTGTAATGAAACACTTCGATTTGAAGGAAAGAATAGAGAATATGATAAAAAGAAGACGAAACCCAAAATCTGAACAATGACGATATTTTGACTAATTTACATAATGACACAGTTAAACAATAACTAAATAACTATATGTTAGATTAACATTCTCAAAAAAGAGTATGGAATAATGGAATTTTTACTATCTTTTATTATTGGTTTCTTTTCCGGTGCAATACCATTTGGCTTTATTATTGCAAAAATCAAAGGTATTGATATAAGGAGAAAAGGTAGCGGAAACATTGGTTTTGCAAATGTTTTCAGATCTGTTGGTAAATCGGAGGGAATAATTGTTCTTATACTTGATATTTCAAAAGGGCTTCTACCAGTTCTTTTACTTAATAAATATTGTGGATACTATTTTGGGATGATTGCAGGCATATCAGCAATGCTCGGGCACATATTCACTCCTTTTTTGAAATTTAAAGGAGGTAAAGGTGTTGCGACAGGACTTGGTGTATTTATTGGACTTGCTCCATTCTCGGCGTTATTCTCTTTCATTGTGTGGTTACTCGTTTTTTTAATATCACGGTATATTTCGCTTGGTTCGATAAGTGCAGCTGTTGCACTCCCTCTTTTTATCTATTTAAGCAGATTTATCATAAGGGATGAATACAACATTTTTCTTGAGATATTAACAATCCTTGTTTGTATACTTGTCATAGTTATGCATAGGTCAAATATAAAGAGGCTTATACAAGGCAAAGAACGTAAGTTAACTTTAAGGAAGAAGTAGTGGTGGAAAGTTGAAATCAGAGGACAGAAGACAGATGAACAAGGATTAAGGTCCACTGGTCAATTTCTCCTACTCCAACAATAAAAAGGAGTAGCGAGATTTGTCTCGCACCAAAGGAAAGAGGAAAAAGTGAAGAAGGAATTGACTCCATTGATATTATTTAACTCATTAGTTTAAATGTTCGAAAATTAATAAACCAGGGCAACGAAATAAACGATATTAACGAACTTAACAAGAAAGGGAGAGAATAGTGAATGTTGCGATATTGGGTGCGGGTAACTGGGGGACAACTCTGGGATTATTACTTGCGGAGAAGAGAATAGATGTAACATTGTGGG
>SOIS01000174.1 GCA_004375965.1 Candidatus Cloacimonadota bacterium
AAGAAATATCGGAAAGGAAATGCCTGAACCAAACGTTCTATCTTTCCATCCTTGTGTGTTACATAAAATATTAATTCAACATCATTGTATTGCTCAGCTCGATGAAAGGCGGAAATTCGATGTGTCCGTCTGAATTTACCACCATCTGGTAGCTCGACTTCAGGAAAATCCTCTGTCTCATCCATATACTTAGGATTATTTATTCTTTTTGGATCAGTTTGGAAAAGGTCAAGTATTAGTTTTCCCCCTTTAAGCAAATGTCGATTCGCGCACCGCAAACAAGCAAGTTGGTCATCAATGGACACAAGGTGCTGGAATGAACGAAACGGAGTGGTTATTAGATCGTATTAATTTCTCTTTCTGCTTAACTGGATATAACTCCCTTTATACTCAATGCTTTTGCGTTTATTTGTATTATATCAACCTCTACGCTAATGTGTTAATGTTTGTGTTGGAGTATAATTCGCTTTAAAGATCAAAAGATGTTTCTAATTTCTTTTCCCTTTTAAATTTCTCAAGTGCAAGCTGAATCAGTCTATCTATTAATTCCGTGTAGGTGATTCCACTTGCCTCCCAGAGACGAGGATACATGCTAATCTTTGTAAAGCCTGGAATCGTATTAAGTTCGTTTACAATAACTTCTTTGTTATCTCTTAGGAAAAAGTCAATGCGAGCCATCCCTTCACAGCAAAGAACTTTAAAAGTTCTAATAGCAATCTCTTGTATCTCTTTGATAATCTCGTCTGTAAGTTTTGCTGGAATTTCCAGAATAGCACCGTTTTCATCAATATACTTTGCTTCATAGGAATAAAACTCATGTTGTGGTAAAACCTCGCCAGGCACCGATGCAATTGGATCATCGTTGCCTAAAATAGAGCATTCGATCTCCCTCCCTTCTATGTATTCCTCAAAAAGAATTTTATTGTCGTATTTAAATGCTTCCCTTACTGCAACATCAAACTGTTTTTTGTCTTTGACTTTACTAATTCCAACAGATGAACCAAGATTGGCTGGTTTAATAAAAAACGGCAAACCTAATTGATTCTTAACATCATTTAAATCAATTTTATCCAATGAAGACCGGTTAAAGGCAAGAAATTTGGGAGTAGGAATTCCAGCATCTCTGAGTAACCGTTTCATAACATCTTTATCCATTCCAACAGCAGAACCCAAAACACTAGCGCCGACAAATGGCACATTAGCCAGTTTCAATAAACCCTGAACAGTGCCATCCTCGCCAGATGGACCATGAAGTATTGGAAAGACCACATCAATTCGACCTTCAGATCGGTGACCAGTAAGACTAATTAGTTGTTTAGTTTTTTTCCCAGGAACAAAAGCAACGTTATCGTTTGCCTTATTTAATTTGATTAACTTGGGATTCTCTGCATGTAAAAGAAATCTCGAGGAATCGCTCAAATACCACCGACCTTTTTTGTCAATACCTATTAAAACCACTTCATATTTTTTCTTATCAATGGCTTCAATGATGTTTTTCGCTGACTGAAGGGAAACTTCATGTTCTGCTGATTTTCCTCCAAAAAGAATTCCGACACGAATTTTTGTGTTCATATTCAAACCTCTAAAAATATGGTTTCATTCTCTCTTCCTACTTCTCAGGAGCCATATGGTACCCAGCAGGATATTTGTTTTACATCTTTCTTACTACAACGACTCTTGCTGATTCTTTGCCTTTGTAAAAAGCTGATTTATAATCTTCTATTTCAAAACCCATCTTCTTAAGTGATATATCAATCCATTCTTTTGCTTCATCATCTCTCCTTGACCTGTATTCAGCAATTAATAATTTACCATTTTCATTAAGAAATTTTTTCACTAATCGATCAACATATTTTTTATAAAACGTCTCTGGAACGTAACATAGTTCAGTTCTAACATAATCAAATTTTTGTGGTGATTCCCATGTCAACCCATTTCCTACAAAGATATTATTCTTAAATTCAGGTAATCTATACCTTGCAAGTTCCACCAATTTTGATGAAATGTCTATTCCAAAAGGAACAATACTCAGACCTTTTTCTTCTGTCCATTTCTTTACACACTCAAGCAGATACCCGTTTGCACATCCAATATCTAAAAACATTCCAGATTCATTAATACATTCTGCCACAGGCTTTCTACATTTTGTCCATCGTTCTTCAGGGCCGGAGAACCCAGACAGTTTCCATGGTTCATCAGATGATAGATAAGCATTCTCAAGTTTCTCCTTCAATTCCGAGAACCAACCATTCAATTCTTCTTTATTCATTAGGATTACCGTTTTCTAAAAGCCATTGTATTACATTATTTTTCCCAGATAACGATTTAACCCAATCCTGATGTAGTAATAATGTTCGTTGAATTTAAACAGCCTCTATTGTTGACGGCGGTTTTTTTGTTATGTTGTACGTAACGCTGACAACACCCAGTACTTCAGTGGTTATTCTTTTTGCCAGTTTGTCTAATGTTTCGTACGGTAACCTTGTTGGTGAACCTGTTATTGCATCTTTACTTTCCCAGCACCGTACTTCTATCTGCAAACCGAAATCCCTCTTTCCTCCTCTCATCCCCGTAACTTTATCCTCGTGCAAAATCGCTAAATACTGAAATGCATCAGTATTACATAATTCGTCTTCAACGATCTTTGTAGCTTTCCTTACAGTTTCGATCCTCTCTGTAGTAATTTCTCCAATTACCCTTGCTGAAAGCGCAGGACCAGGGAAAGGTGGTCTTGAGTATATTTCCTCTGGCAATTCCAGAGCTTTGCCCACTTTTCTTATCCCGGTTTTTCTCAGCCGAAGTACTGGTTCAATGACCTTATACCCGAATCTTTCTTCAGTATCAATTCCCACCTGCTCCAGGATATTGTGCTGCCGCTTAATTCCTGCAACCGTTTCTTCCACATCAGTATAATTTGTACCCTGTAGAAGGTATTTCGCACCGCTTTCCTTTACCAACTTTCCAAAAACATCTTTATAAAACGTCTGGGTTATGGCTTCCCGTTTTTCTTCAGGATCTGTTATACCCTTCAAGGCAGCGAAGAACTGCTCTTTTGCGTCAACGATTTCCACAGGAACACCCAATTTTTCAAACAGTGAAACAATATGCTGCGATTCATTCTCTCTCATCAAACCGTTCTCAATAAAATACGTTTTAAGTCTATCACCTAAAGCCTTGTGACCGAGCATCGTAACGACTGAGGAGTCAACACCACCAGAAAGTGCATTGATTGCAAGCCCTTTTCCAACGACAGAAGAAATCTCTTCAACCTTTTCTTTAATAAATTCCTCAGTATTTAATTCTTCTATTTTGATTTCATTGATTTCCATTCTCTTTCTCAAGGTATAATATTCATTATCAATCTTTATTCACCAAGCTTCTTCATTCTTTCCAATCTTTCCGGTTCATTAGAAGCAAGCCATTCATCTTTTGAGAGTATGTCGTATGCACGTTTAAAATATTTTGCCGCCTCTTCTTTCTTTCCCAACAATAAAAG
>SOIS01000077.1 GCA_004375965.1 Candidatus Cloacimonadota bacterium
TGAAACAGGAAGCTGATGTAGCCAAACGATTCTACAACGTAAAATAAGGTCTTTTAGGTTTCTAACAAATACAACCAATTACAAAAAGGGGAAAAAGGAAAAAAGGGGGACAGCGACCTTTTTCTGGAAGATATTCAGTGACGGTAAGAGGGGATAGGGGAGAGAGTCATTTCTTTTCAAATTTTTGTAATAACTTATTTAACTCATCTGGAGTTATCTTGCCGGCTTTTTGAGAGAGAGTTTTGAGTGGGTAATTGTCAAATAGTAATTTCATTTCATGTTTCACCCTTGTCTTGTTTTACTACACTAATAATCTCAATCAGGATTGCTTTTTATTATCAATGTGCAATGTGGAGTAAGGCGATGAAATAGGGTTTAGGAGAACCCAATTTAGGGTTAATAACTCAGGAATTCTTTCAAATAAATCAATTGACAAATTCTTAATTCTGATATATATAGTAAGAAGGCGCCTGTAGCTCAACTGGAAAGAGCGCCGGACTACGAATCCGTAGGTTGCCCGTTCGAATCGGGCCAGGCGCGCATAAAAGGCAGCAAACAGTAAACAGAAAAACAGTAAAGGTAGCAAATAGTAAACGAAGGTAGCGCAGTAATCGTAGGAAAAGAGAGTAAGGAGTGAGGGGTGCAAATAGGACACTGTAATAAAACACAATGCTGTAAACAAACACTACGTTGTAAATAAAAGTAAATACTGTAAGAAAACGCTTCGCTGTAATAATGGGATTGCTTCGGAAGTGGATATGTAGGATTACTCGCAATGACAGTCTTTCTAATCATTGATTTACCAAAATCAAAGAATGAATGATAAAAGAGATGAAAGGTGGATGAAGGAGGCGTATGAGGAAGGGCTGAAAGCTTTTGATGAAGGAGAGGTGCCTGTTGGCGCTGTCATTGTTAAAGACGACACAATTATCGGAAGGGGACATAACAGGGTTGAGAGTCTGAAAGACCCTACTGCACATGCAGAGATTATTGCCATCAGTGCTGCGTGTAATACCTTAGGAAACTGGAGGTTGAATGGTTCCATGCTCTATGTTACAGTAGAACCCTGTCTAATGTGTGGGGGTGCAATTTTCCATTCAAGAATAGAAAAAGTAATATATGGTATCAAGGAACCAAAATTTGGAAGTTTTGGAACCGTCACAAATATTCTTGAAAATAATAATTTCAGTCATTCGGTGAAGGTTGAACAAACTGATATTTTGAAAGATGAAATAACCTCTTTAATGAAGAAATTTTTTAAATCTAAAAGAAGAAGACGAGCAGAGGGGTTTAAATCTGTGTAATCGCTTAATATTCTGTGTAATCACACAAATGAAATTTGTGGAGAGATGGCTGAGCGGGTGAAGGCACGCGACTCGAAATCGCGCATCCCGAGAAATCGGGATCGGGGGTTCGAATCCCCCTCTCTCCGCCAGACTACGCCAAGGCTTCGTCTGGCATACCAGGCTTTACGGTTAATGGCAAATAGCATATGGCGTATAAAGTACACAATAATTTGAAAAGCAGTAGAGAATGGATAATAGTAAAGAGAGGACTGAAAACAGCAAAAAATAAAAGATAACAAATAGCGGAAATAGAATAAACTCAGTCGGTTTCGCTTATGAAAATTCTGTTATTTCAAAAGTCCCTGGTCTCATGTCTTGTGTCTAATTGAGGGTTCGAAATTTTCTTGACATTTTTTTTTATTTTGATATAATAATAAAGACGCCGAAGTGGCGGAACTGGAAGACGCGCTGGGTTCAGGATCCAGTGTCCTTACGGATGTAGGGGTTCGAATCCCCTCTTCGGCATAATTCAAGAACATATGGGAGGTGTTAGCGTGGATGAGTCATTTCCAAAATGCTTGAAGTGTGAAAAGGGTGTGCTTATTCCCCTTTCTGATTATGGTCGGGATGGTGCTTCAATACAATATAAAGCATGGGTTTGCACAAATCCTGATTGTGGTTTCCATCTAAGGATCGATAACGGTGAAATCACAATGGGAACAAGCATTGGTTTTACAAAAAAGTTCTAATTTGGTTATACAATCTTTTCTCTTCAAGAACTTCTTGTTCATCAAAGTAATCCTGAGTTCGATGCAATGATAGTAGAGATTATTGAAGAAGATTTCTTATAGTTCGTTGGAGAATAGTGTTTTGAGTTTAATATATTTATGTTTTTAGGAAGAGAGTATTAGGTTTGAAAAGAGTGAAAAAATCATTCTTCTTTTTCTTTGCTTTAATTTTTGTTGTCTGGGTACTTACTATAATTTTTGCATTAAAACATCCATTAGGGGAGAAAGAAGAGAGCGATTTCAATTTTGCAACGGACGATACTATACTTGAACTTGATATCAGTGGCTATGGAATATATGTAAATAATGAGAAGATTGGATACTCTATATCGAGAGAGAAGAAAACAGAGAGTGGTATACGAATAAGTGAGACATCTTTCATTAACATAAGCGCTTATGGAACGAGCCAGGAAATTACAACATATACAGTCTCTGAAGCGGATAAAGACCTCAACCTTAAATCATTCTATTTTGAGCTGGTTAGTGGTAAACATACTGTAAGAACAAAGGGTGTAATTAAAAACGATTCAATATTTCTAACAACTGAAACCTCGGGTGGTAAGAAAAATACAGTTTTTACACTCGGTGATAAACCTTTTGTCCCAGCTTCATTAGAGAAAGTAGCTCAGGAACTTAAATTGAAGGAAGATACTGTTTATAATTATTCAATTTTTGAGCCGACTTCCGGAGAGATTGTAGATATTGAAATATGGAAGGGAGGAGAAGAGAGCATAGAAATGAATGGGAAACATTATACTACTGATGTAGTTATAGTTCAGATGCTCGGTTTTGAATCACAACTCTACTTCGATAAAGATGGAAAACTCCTGATGGAATCATCGCCAATGGGGATAACAATGAAAAGAGAACCGCTTGAGGAGATCGCGAATTTTGCAAAAGGAACAACTGGTCTAAAGATTTTTGAAACTTATGCAATCTATCCAGAGGGTACAATTAACAACCCACGTAAATCACATCATCTTATTGCAGAATTACAAGGAGTAGCACCTGGCTACAAATTCCAAAACGATGAAAGACAGAGGTATGTAAATGGGACAGTAACAATAGATGTATTAGAACCTGCTTCAAATTTCTCGATTGAGGATATTGATAAATCGAAATTTACTCCATTCCTTGAATCGACTAATTTTATACCTTGTGATGATAAAGAAGTCATAAACCTTGCAAAAGAAATTACAGGTAGTAGCGAAGCGACATGGGAAGGTGTAGAAGCAATAACAGATTGGCTATATAGGAATATTAGAAAGTCACCTACATTCAGCATTCCTTATGCAAAAGAGGTCATCAAGACAAGGGTTGGAGATTGCAATGAGCACGCGGTTCTGTTTTGTTCTCTCACAAGGGCAATTGGTATCCCAACAAAAGTTGTTGTAGGCATTGTTTATGTCGATGGTGCGTTCTATTATCATGCTTGGAATGAGGTCTATTGGGGAAGGTGGGTAGCTTGTGACCCCGTCTTTGGGCAACATTTGGCAGATGCAACCCATATCAAACTTGAAGAAGGAACCTTACTTGATTTTATAAATGTAGTAAAACTTGTAGGACAACTTCATATAAAGATAATAAGATCTTCCTAAGTGATACTATTTGAGAATGTAACCAAAAGATTTGGTTCACTGGAAGCTGTTAAGAACCTTAATTTAAAAATAGAAAAGGGTGAACTTTTTGGTTTCCTCGGTCCCAATGGAGCAGGTAAAACAACAACATTAAAGATGCTTGTTGGTTTAATAAATATAACAAGTGGCAGAATCAGTGTTAATGGGACATATGTTGATAAGGACCCTGAGTCAGTAAAGAGAATAACAGGTTTCATCCCTGACACACCTTTTCTATATGAATACCTGACAGGTAGGGAATTTCTCTATTTTACCGGTCACATCTACAGTATGGATAGGGAAACATTGAGAAAGGGAATAGAACATTATGAAGAACTATTTGAAATGAGTGAATGGATTGACCTCCCTACTTCTGAATACTCACACGGTATGAAACAGAGAATTATTATTTCCTCCTGTCTCTTACATAATCCTGAACTGATAGTTATTGATGAACCAATGGTAGGTCTTGATCCCAAAAGTGCAAAGATTGTTAAAAATATCCTTGTAAATAAAACAAAAGAGGGCGTAACAGTTTTTCTTTCAACACATACACTTTCAGTAGCAGAGGAGATATGCACAAGGATTGGAATAATAAATAGAGGAAGATTAATAGCAGGCGGGACACTTGATGAACTCAAAAGATTATCAAAAAATAAGGAGAGAAATCTCGAGGAGCTCTATCTTGAGATGACAAGCGGAGAAGTATAACAAAACAACTTTCGCGCAAGGAAAAAGGAAAAAGGTTGTTTGTAGTATTCAAAATTTAATAAAAGACGATGACGATTGATAAGAAAATTATTGGAAAAATAGAGAAATTAAGGGACGAAATAAATTACCACAATTATAGATACTATGTCCTGAATGATCCTGTAATATCAGATACAGACTATGATATACTCATTAAAGAATTGAAAGAACTTGAAAACAAGTACCCCGAACTCATAACGCCAACATCACCCACTCAGAGGATCGGGGATGAGTTAGTAGGGGGATTTCCCACAGTTACGCATTCCGTTCCAATGTTAAGTCTTGAAAATACATACTCTGAAGAGGAGTTGAGGGAATTTGATAAAAGGATAGCAAAAACCCTGTTAACGGAAAAATATGAATATGTTGTTGAGTTAAAGATTGATGGGTTTGCTGTAAGTCTTGAATACAGAAATGGAGAACTCATGCGGGGCTCTACAAGAGGGAATGGAACTGTTGGTGATGAAATAACACAGAATCTTAGAACCATAAACTCTATTCCACTCAAACTCATCACAAAGGATAAGAAACTGATAGATATCGAGGTTCGAGGAGAGGTCTTTATGTCACGTACTGTTTTTGATAGATTAAACAGGGAAAGGGAGAAAAATGGGAAACCACTCTTTGCTAATCCCAGAAATGCGGCAGCTGGTAGCATAAAAAATATGGATCCGCGTGTTGTTGCAAAACGAAAACTTGATATTTTTGTTCATACAGCTGTTGAACTACATCACTTTAAGAGCCATTACAGTGCAATAGAGACCTTGAAAGATATTGGATTTAAAGTAACCCCTGTTCTTGAAGTTGCAAAAGACATAGATGAGGTATTAGAGATTTGTAAGACGTGGCAGTTTAAAAGGGATACCCTATTGTATGATATAGATGGTATGGTTGTTAAAATCAACAATTTTGAACAACACAAAAAATTAGGAGAGACAATAAAAAGTCTGAGATGGGCATTTTCATACAAATTTCCTGCTGAACAGGCAGTTACAAAGATCAAAGACATTGTGCTTTCTGTAGGAAGAACCGGTACAGTAACACCTATCGCACTCCTTGACCCTGTAAAGCTCTCAGGATCTACTGTTTCAAGGTCCACATTACATAATCAGGATGAGATAAAAAGAAAAGATATAAGAATTGGGGATTACGTTATAGTTGAGAAAGGTGGTGAAGTGATTCCTAAGGTGGTCAAGGTAGTTACTGAAAAGAGGACAGGTAAAGAAAAGAAATTGAAGATGCCAGAGAATTGCCCTGTTTGTGGCTCAGAACTTGTACAATCTAAAGATGAGGTAGCCATCAGGTGTATCAACCTTTCCTGTCCTGCCCAGGTTAAGGGGAGTATTCAACATTTTGCTTCAAGGAGTGCAATGGACATTGAAGGTCTTGGCTACGTTCTCGTTGAACAATTAGTCGAAGAGGGACTGGTGAAAAATTTCGCAGATATATACAGCTTGAAATTTGATGACCTGGTTAATCTTGAAAGAATGGGAAAGAAATCATCTGAGAATCTGCTTGATGCTATAGAAAAGAGTAAAGAGAGAGGACTTGCAATGCTTATCTTCGCAATAGGCATCAGGCATGTCGGTATTAAGGCAGCAAGGATTCTTGCATCTGCGTTTCAGACAATGGATAAACTAATATCAGCATCTTTTGAAGATTTAGAATCTCTTGAAGAGATCGGACCTGTTATAGCAGAGAGTATTGTAAATTTTCTCAAAAACAGAGAGAATATAAAGGTAATAGAGAATCTTAAAGCAAATGGTGTGAAGATGAAATTGATGAATAAGGTTAGGGTGGAAACGTTCTTGTCAGGAAAGATTTTTGTCCTTACAGGAGTTCTTAAGGATTACACAAGGGAGAGGGCACAAAAACTTATAGAATCTCTTGGTGGAAGGGTAACATCATCTGTTAGTTCAAAGACGGATTATGTGGTTTATGGTGAAAACCCTGGTTCTAAGTTTGAAAAAGCAAAAGCACTTGGTGTAAAGTTAATAAATGAAGAAAAGTTCAGGAAGATAACAGCGAATAGATGAGAATTAGAGCATGGGAGAGGGGGGGGAAGCGGTGAAAAACCTATTGACAAAAGGAGATTTTTGATATAGATTACATTAAAAATTAGGAGGGCTAGTCCTAACAGGTAAGGCAGCGGACTTGAAATCCGCCGGGTTTGCGCCCTTGGGGGTTCGAATCCCTCGCCCTCCGCATAAAGGCAGAAAATAGAAAAGAGTAAACAGCATAGAGCAAAGTTAAGAACTAAGGAGGAAGATTGTTAAGATATAGAGATTTGAAAGTGTGGCAGAAAGCTTATGGTGTTTCACTCGCTGTATTAAAAACATATGATAATATAGCAAAGAAATCAAAAGCTATTGAAATCCTAATGGAGCAATTAATACGTTCGTCCACATCTATCTGTGCAAATGTTGCTGAGGGTTACGGAAGTGACACAAATGCGGAATTTGCACGCTATTTGGGTATTGCTTATAAATCAGCCCTTGAAACTGATAATTGGCTCCAGCTATTAAAAGGTTATCTAAAAAAACAGAAGAACAGATTTGAGGATATAGAAGAACATAATTTGGAAAGTATTAAAATGCTAATTGCATTAAAAAAAAGGGTTCAACGCTCAAAAAGAAAAAAGAGATTTGAAGAAGTTTAGTTTATTATTTTTGTTCTTTAAATATTTGTGTTGTTTTTGTTGTAACTTTTTCTATTTGCTCTTTACTTTTTACTGCAGTCGTCGGAGGGGTGGCCGAGCTGGCTGAAGGCAGCCGCCTGCTAAGCGGTTGTGGGGGTAAAACTCCACCTAGGGTTCGAATCCCTACCCCTCCGCCATATCTTTCATTTTCGTTGAAAATGTAAGATAGTATATGGCATATTGCATATGGCGAATAGCGTATAACAATCAGATGACAGAAATCAGAAAGACATAGAACCAAGCAGAAAGCAGCAAACAGTAATCAGAAAATAGACAAAACCAGAAAATAGGAAAATCCAAAAAATTAAGAAATAAAACACAAGGGCATGGTTAATAACGACTTTACTGCAGCACCGCAGCACTGCATAACTGCAAAACTAAACTAAAAATGGAAAACTTGGAGAAAGTGAGGGTGAGGATTGCTCCTAGCCCAACAGGTTTACTGCATGTTGGGACCGCACGTGCTGCACTTTATAACTGGCTTTTTGCACGGAAAAATAATGGGAAGTTTATCCTCCGGATTGAGGACACGGATATTGTACGCTCAAGTAAAGAAATGCTCACATCCATTCTTGATGGGCTTTCCTGGCTTGGAATAGACTGGGATGAAGGTCCTTTTTTTCAGTCTGAAAGATTAGAGATATATAAAAAATATGCAGACAAAATTTATGAAGGAGGAAAGGCATATTACTGCTATTGCACACCAGAGGAGCTTGCTGAGAGAAGGGAGCGGGCAAAACGAGAGAAAAGGGATTTAAAATATGATAGGAACTGCCTTGGTTTGAGTGAAGAAGAAAAAATGAAACTTGAGGATGAAAAAAGACCGAAAGCTCTCAGGTTCCTTGTACCTGAAGGAGAAACCTCTTTTCAGGATATTATTCATGGTCAGGTTAAGAAGAGCAATGAAGAAATCGAGGATTTTATTATCATGAAATCGGATGGTACACCAACGTATAACCTTGCTGTTGTGGTTGATGATTTTAAAATGGGAATAACACATACTATAAGGGGTGACGACCATATACCCAATACACCCAAGCAGGTTCTCTTATACAAAGCACTGAATCTTACTCCCCCAAAGTTTGCTCATTTACCTTTGATTCTTGGAGAGGATAAGAGTAAACTTTCGAAGAGACATGGTGCAATATCGGTTACTCAGTATAGGGATGAAGGATTTCTTCCAGAAGCACTCTTCAATTTCCTTGTATTGCTTGGTTGGTCCCCGGGCGATGATAGAGAGATAATGAGCAAGGAGGAGATACTTAAGAGTTTTTCACTTGAAAGAATCAGCAAAACAGCAGCTGTTTTTGATGTAGAAAAACTGGAATGGATGAATGGAGTTTACATAAACAAACTTAGTGATGAAAAACTGCTTGATATGGTAACCCCCTCTTTGTTGGAAAAAGGATGGGTTGATAGAGATTTTCTGGAGAAGAAAAGAGAGTTTTTGGTTAGTATTGTATCACTTCTTAAGAAGAGGATGAGAAGACTGAATGATTTTGTTCGGTATAGCTCATATTTTTTCAATGATGTTGAAGAGTATGAGAACAAAGGTGTTAAGAAACATTTTAAGGAGGATACTCCTGATCATATTAAAGCATTGAAAAAAAGACTTGAAAAGCAGGATGATTTTTCACAAGAGAATCTTGAAAGCATCTTTAGAGATCTGGCAGAAGAACTTGATATAAAGCCTTCACGATTGATACATCCTGTAAGGCTTGCTGTTACAGGGGAAACTGTGGGGCCAGGATTATTTGAGATTCTTGAAATAATTGGAAAAAATTGTGTTATAAAACGCTTGACAAAAACAATAGAATATATTAAACTGATTAATAATGAGAAGAATGGCGCTATCGTCTAGTTAGGTCTAGGACATCTGGTTCTCAGCCAGAAGGCTGGGGTTCAAATCCCCATAGCGCTACAACTTTTAAAGGAGGGAGTTTCTTATGAGAAGATTTTTTGCTGTTTTATTGGCTCTTATCTTCCTCACAAGTCTTTTCTTCATTACTGGTTGCGCTGAGAAAGAGACCCCGAAGCCGGTTGAGAAAGAGGCGGCTGAGGTGGAACCAACTGAAGAAGAAGAAGTGAAGGAAGAGGAAGAAGAGATAGAAGTAAAAGAAGAGAAAGAAGAGAAGCAGGAAGAGACTGAAAAGTAATATCAACGATTTCTGGGGAGTCGTCTAAAGGCAAGACACGAGACTCTGGATCTCGTTATTGGGGTTCGAGTCCCTGCTCCCCAGCCATCAAGATTAAATCTTGAGAAATCGGGAGAGATAAAGCCACGGTTTATAGATAATAGCCGTGCTGCCAATAAAAGTACCCCAGCGGATATGACAGCCAGCTGGGGTTTTAATTTTTGAACTTCTTTTAATGTTTGATTTCATCCCGTTAGATAGAAGTATTTTCTAATAGGGAAAGATAGAGAAGCAGTTACAGAATACAAAGTTTGCTGTTTGTTAAAAAAGGATAAGAGTTTGTAATTAATCTAATAATTTGTGTGAGATGAACCGTTTACCAGGAGGTAGAACAATGAAACCATCAAAGCTTTGTATCTTTATTATCGGTTTCTTATTTTCAATGCTTGCAGCATTTTCCCTTCTAAGTGCAGAAACAGTTCTCGGAACAAATAATGTTGCCAGACCCAGGATTGATATTCTTTCCTCAACTACTCATAATTTTAAGATGAAATTTTCTATAAACGATATTTCATCAACTGTAAGAGACACGAAAGAGGGAGAGTTTATTTTTCTTCATATCCCAGGGACACAGTCCATGCAGGAAATTGGGAAACCACAGCTTCCTTGTTATAGAACATTTATTGAAGTGCCTTTTGGTGCTGAACCTGTTGTTACGATAAGGGATGTAAGCATAAAGAAGGCATTTCTTGCAAAACCTGTATATCCTGCTCAGGCGCCGATTCCCAAGATACCAGGTGCAATTGAGAAGGCTAAATTCAATTATGATAAAGAATACTATTCTATCAGTAAATTTGCGCCACAGCTGATCGTGAATATCAAGGAGGCTGGTATTGTCAGGGAACACAGACTCTTCCTTTTAGAAATTAATCCGCTCTCTTACAACTCCAAAACTGGCGAACTTGAAGTAAGAACCTCTATCGAGTTAGAGATAACATTTTCCCATCCAAATATTGGTTATTCGATTCAGAGACTCCAACGATACAGCAATCCACAGTTTGAGAAATTTGTAAAGGGTTGTATCCTGAATTATGGCGCAATTGAGTCTATGATTGATTATCCAGTAATTCCTATTGGTTATCTTATCATTGTTTACGATAATTTTGAGAGTAATATTACACCGCTTGCAGAATGGAAAAAGCGTAAGGGACACTATGTTACAGTAACGAGGACTTCTGATATTCCTGGTGGACCAACCACTGGAAATATTCAAGCGTATATTCAGGATGCGTATAATAACTGGCCAATCCCACCCTCTTTTGTTCTTCTGGTTGGAGATGAAGCGCAGATACCCGCTTTTACCGGTTCAGAGACATATAAAGTAACAGATTTATACTATGCAGCAATTTCAGGTCCCGATTATTTTCCTGATTTATGGCTTGGTAGATTTTCAGCAGAAACATCTACCCATGTTGATGTAATGGTGGAAAAGGTTGTCGATTATGAAAAGACTGACTGGAGCAGCGGGACAGACTGGATAAAGAAAGCAGTATTTATGGCTTCATCGGATAATCATACCATATCAGAAGGAACTCACAGGTACGTTATCCTGACACATCTTGACCCAAGGGGATACACAAGCGACAGTCTTTGGTACTATTATGGTGCAACGACACAGCAGGTGAAGGATGCGTTAAATGATGGTCGTTCACTTGCAATATACTCGGGGCATGGCGGTAACACAGGCTGGGGAGATGGCCCTCCGTTTAGCCAGAGTGATGTTAATAGTCTTACGAACCTCGATATG
>SOIS01000262.1 GCA_004375965.1 Candidatus Cloacimonadota bacterium
TGAGTTTGCGTGTATACGATGTGAGTGGACGTCTTACTGATGTGCTTATAGATGGGGTAGTAGAGCCTGGGTATCACAGTTTTCGATTGGATACGAAGGGATATGCGAGTGGTGTCTATTTCTACCGTCTTGTTGGAGGAGGTAAGACATTCACGAGGAAGATGATAGTTGTGAAGTAGGATGTGACTGACTGCTAATACGGGATGTGGTTTTGGTTGCTATGCAGTGGTATGAGTCAAGGGTCACTTACGAGCACATGTGTGCGTATCGGAGTATGGGAATGTCGGATTCTTATTTATTGTTCTTACAGTGATTCAGGAAATCATTTTCCGAAACGCAAAACTTTTTAGGAATCCAGTGAATAAAAGTGTTGACTTTTTCACCTTTTAATACTATATTTCTATTGCTATGAAAAATATAGGCTTTGTCTTTTTATTATTAATTATATTACCTTTTAATGTAAGAGCCAATAAGGTTTTCCTGGCAAGATTTCAGGGTATTATTGGTCCTATATCATCACGATACATTGGAAATGCTATAAAAAAAGCAGAAAGCGAAGAAGCAGAATGTATTGTTATTCTACTTGATACGCCTGGTGGACTTGATACTGCGATGAGGGATATAGTGAAAGCAGAATTGAACGCAAAAATCCCTGTTGTTGTTTTTATATACCCCAAAGGAGCTAGGGGAGCTTCTGCAGGTGCTTTCATAACCCTTGCTGCACATATTGCAGCGATGTCTCCCGGAACAAATATTGGCGCAGCACATCCAGTCTCAATAGGGAAGAAGATGGATAGGAAAATGAAAGAAAAGGTAACAAATGATGCAGTGGCGTACATAGAATCAATTGCCCAGGAAAGGGAAAGAAATGTGGAATGGGCACGTGATGCAGTTAGGAAAAGTTCTTCCGTTTCGTCTGAGGATGCACTTAGAAAAAATGTCATTGATGTTATTGCTGTTGATGTTGATGATTTACTTGAAAAGATTGACGGAACAGAGATTGAGGTGAAAGGTGAAATAAAAATATTACAGACAAAGGGTGCTCAAATAGAAGAGATAAATCTTACAATAAGAGAGAATTTTCTTAACAGAATTACAAATCCCAATATTGCTTATATCCTTTTCACTCTTGGAGTTTATGGTCTCATCTATGAATTTACCCATCCTGGAGCGATCTTTCCGGGCGTTGCCGGGGGTGTGTGTTTAATCCTCGCTTTCCTTGCATTGCAAACATTACCTGTAAATTATGCGGGTATAGCGCTCATCATTATGGGCATCATTATGCTCTTTCTTGAGACAAGGACGCCTACAAATGGACCTTTAACAGTAGGAGGTATTGCCTCAATGATACTCGGCTCTACAATGCTTTTTGAAACAGATGCACCGTTTCTCAGAGTTTCCTGGAGCGTCATAATCCCAGTTGTATTATTCACAGCGGCTCTTTTCCTGTTTCTTGTTGGTATGACGATAAGAGCGATGAGGATGAAGCCAACGACGGGTAAGAAGGGACTTGAAGGTGAAATTGCACAAGCAAAATCAGACATCGTTCCAGGAAAAATAGGAAGTGTTTTTGTTCATGGAGAATACTGGGAAGCGGTCTCTGATGAGAAAATCAAAAACGGTGAAGAAGTGAAAATATTATCCGTTGAAGGATTAAGACTTACAGTGAAAAAACAGCAGTAGCTGCAGTCTTTACCACCACACCACTTAGCTTTTAACTTTATCCTTGATAAGATAGTATCCAAAAAACCACCCAAGAATCATTAGTGGAATTGCAACACCACGAAATATAATACCTATTGCAAGCCCAATTGCTGCACCGATAAACCCCCTTCTCATCCTAATCAGGAGGACATTTACCTGTTGTTGCACCCTACTCAAATGTTTTTCATATATTTCTTGGAACCATTGAGAAAGATCTTCCCATTGCTCTTCATAAGAAAAATCTCTATTATAGGTTTTATAATCTCGATGGTCGTGAGAATAATCGTAGGCATAATCTCTATAGGAATCATATTTCTTTCTTTTTTCAGGGTCGCTTAGAATTTCATAAGCTGTTGATATTTCAGCAAACTTTTTTGTTGCCTCTTCTCTGTTGTGTTTATTTGTATCTGGATGCCATTCTTTAGCAAGAATTCTAAAAGCCCTTTTTATTTCATCATATGTTGAATCTTTCTCAACTTCTAAAATATTGTAAAAATCTTTAAGCTTTTTCATAATAAAATTATAACTACGTTACCATTTTTTGTCAAGAAAAATATGAGTAGGTTAAATATAAAATTTTGATTATTTTTTAGGATTTATTTTGTCCAAAAATAATTGTTGTAAAAATAAAAAAAATAGAAAAATATACTTGACAAAAAGGAAATATTATGTTATATATAAATAAGAAAATTGTTCTTTGAAATTCAAATATGGAGTCTAGAAGGAGCATTCTTAGGTTAAGATTCAAGTTACTAAGGGCTTATGGTGGATGCCTTGGTACATACAGTCTATGAAGGACGTGGTTGGCTGCGATAAGCCTCGGGGAGCCGTCAAACAGGCTTAGATCCGGGGATTTCCGAATCCGTGAACGGATTCCGAGTCATGTCGGAATATCTCTTTTTTTAAAAGAGAAGAGAACCCGGAGAATTGAACCATCTTAGTACCCGGAGGAAAAGAAAACGAAGTGATTTCCTGAGTAGCGGCGAGCGAAACGGAAAGAGCCTAAACCAAACGGTGTGTTAAAGCCTGTACGCGTTGCACTGTTGGTGTAGTGGGGCATTATCTGACTTTTGTACAGATGAGGTCGGAGAGTTACAAAATCTTGTTTCAGTCAAATACTCCTGGAAAGGGTAACCATAGTAGGTGAGAGTCCTGTAGACGAAGGGGCAAGATCTCTCTGGATAATGTTCCCAAGTACCTCGGGACACGAGAAATCCTGAGGGAATCTATCCCGACCACGGGATAAGGCTAAATACTTGTATGTGACCGATAGTGAACTAGTACCGTAAGGGAAAGGTGAAAAGACCCCCTGGCGGGGAGTGAAATAGAACCTGAAACCATATGCCTACAAGCGGTAGGAGTCCCAGATTCCTTACCTTCGGGTTTGGAATCGGGATGACTGCGTGCCTTTTGCATAATGAGCCGGCGAGTTACTATATGTAGCTAGGTTAATCCGAGCAAGGGAGAAGCCGTAGCGAAAGCGAGTCTGAATAGGGCGATTCCCCAATTTTATTGGGGAAGGTTGCATGGAGTAGACCCGAAACCGAGTGAGCTACCCATGGTCAGGCTGAAATTTCGATAATCTCGAAATGAAGGGCCGAACCAGTTAGAGATGAAAATCTATTGGATGAACTGTGGGTAGGGGTGAAAGGCCAATCAAACTCGGAGATAGCTGGTTCTCCTCGAAATAGTTTTAGGGCTAGCCTTGAATGGTCAGTAATGGTGGTAGAGCACTGGAAGGGCTTGGAGTTTCG
>SOIS01000025.1 GCA_004375965.1 Candidatus Cloacimonadota bacterium
CTACCGGGTCTGCCGATAATATCACCAACTGCAAGAATTCTCATGTTTGTTCCATATTCTTTACACACTTAGGGCTATTTAGCAAACTCTACTGCTCTTGTTTCTCTTATTACTGTTACCTTTATCTGTCCTGGATATTTTAGTTCAGATTCAATCTTCTGGGCAATATGTTCAGCAAGTTCCTTACATCTAAAGTCGTCTAGTCTATCGGGTTCGACGACGATCCTTATCTCCCTTCCAGCTTGCATTGCGTAAGCCTTGGAGACGCCATCAAATGATAGTGCGATTTCCTCAAGCCTTTCCAGTCTCTTAATGTATGCCTCAAGGGTCTCTCTTCTTGCACCGGGTCGTGCTCCTGAAATTGTGTCTGCCGCCTGTATAAGAACAGAAATAGGTGTTTCTACATCTACCTCTTCATGATGCGCTGCTATTGCATTTATGACAATTTGAGATTCACCATATTTCTCAGCAAGTTCCGCTCCTATCTTTGCGTGAGTTCCTTCGTAGTTCTGGTCTACCGCCTTACCAATATCATGTAAGAGACCCGCCCTTTTTGCATCCTCAACATCAAGTCTGAGTTCTCCTGCCATAAGCGCTGAAATTGTTGCAACTTCCTTTGAATGAAGAAGAACATTCTGACCATAACTCGTTCTAAATTTTAATCTACCAAGTAACTTTACAAGTTCAGGATGTATCCCGGTGATTGTCATATCCATAACTGTCTCTTCTCCTGTTGTTTTTATGGTTTCTTCTATTTCCTTCTCAGTTTTTTCAATTATCTCTTCGATACGAGCTGGATGAATCCTACCGTCTGCTACAAGTTTTTCAAGTGAGCGTTTTGCTACCTCTCTCCTTATGGGGTCAAAACCTGAAAGTGTCACTGCTCCTGGTGTATCATCCACGATTGCTTCCACCCCGGTTAGATTTTCAAATGCCCTTATATTCCTTCCTTCTCTCCCTATAATCCTTCCTTTCATTTCATCGTTGGGGAGTGCAACAACCGAGACAGTTGATTCTGAGACATGCTCCATCGCAGACTTCTGTATTGCAAGTGTTATAATCTCCTTTGCCTTCTTTCCCCCTTCTTCAACTGCTTTTTCCTTTATTTCCCGTATCATTTTTGCTGCCTCATATTTTGCCTGATCCTTCAAATTATCCATCAATTGTCTTTTTGCCTGTTCACTCGTCATACCTGCTATTCGTTCTAACCTGGCATTTTCCTCTCTTAAAAGACTTGTATATCTGGCATCTTTTAGCTTTATAGATTTTTCCTTCTGAATGAGTTCCCTTTCTCTGTGGATAATATCCTTTTCCTTTCTCATTAGAAGATTATTTTTTCTCTCTATGTTAACTTCTCTCTCATTAAGTCTCTTTTCAAGTTGGGCAAGCTCTCGCCTTCTATTCTTTGTCTCCCATTCGAACTCCTGCTTTTTGAGTGACCACTTCTTCTGCATCTCTTCCTTTGCATTTCTCTTGTAATTTTCCGCCTCTTCTTTTGATTTCTCAATTATTTTATCAGCTATGTTTGTGGCTTTTTTTATCTTTGCTCTTCGTATCAGTTCCATGACGAGGAAACCAATAAAGAACATAACTATTCCTACTGTAATTGGAATAATGTAATTCATTTTATCACTCACCTCCTAATAAAAAAACCCTACCATTGTGCCGTGTGGGAAGTTGTATCTGAACCTAAGCATACAGGTGGGTGCCTCACAGCTCTTACCTGGCTACCGCTTCAAAGAGAGGCATGCACTCGAGAGATGCTACTGGTCCCCAATACTCAGGTGTTGGCTCAAGATCAAACTACCCATCACGAGCACGGTAGGGTAGTTATATTCAAATTTTATATATTATATCAGATTTCGTTAGTAAAATCAAGAAGAAAATTTCTTTTTTACAAGTACCTCTTTTATTCTTTCACAAGCCTCTTCTATTTTATTATCAAGATGTGCCCTTTCATTTTTTTCAAGAAAAAGTTCCATTGCAATATTTAGTGCAGCGAGAACCGCTATCTTCGTCTGTGATGCATAACCAACCTTCTTTACGATTTCCTCTATCTGCTTGTTTACATAGTTTGTTAGACGTATCGCTGCATCTTTATCCATATCTGTTTTTATCTTGTATTCTTCTCCCAGGATATTAAACGTTATGATTCTTTCTTCCTGTTTCATCTTAACGAAATCTGAATTATAAAGATCTGAGCCAACATAAAAGTGTTTACTCCTTTATGGCACTCAATTTCTCTATCAGTTCTTTGATTTTCTTCTCCATCTTTTTTTTGACTTCATTAAACGTTTTTTTTCCCTCCTTCAATTCTTTATTATTTTCCGCAAGTTCTTTGTTCTGAGTTCTCAAGTTCTGAATTTGGCTAATCGCTTCCTCTATGCAATTTTCTAATGTTTCCCAATCTGAACCGCTTTTCTCAAGAAGGTCCATTCTATTTCTCACCCCTCAAATTTATTCCTAATCCTTCATCGAGTTCTTTAAGGATCTCATCAACTGTCGCATTAACCTTTTCATCGTTTAATGTTCCACTATCAGAGCGAAAGGTGAGCGAGTATGTAAGGCTCCTTAATCCACGAGTGATTTTATTGTTATAATATGTGTCAAAAAGTTGGATTTTCTCTACCAACCCTTTTCCACTCTTTCGTATAATATCTTCTATCTGCTGGTGAGTTACATTTCCAGGCACAAGAAGACATAGATCCCTCAAAACTGCAGGATATCTGGGTAAATCTTTGAAATTGTAATCAAAAGAAATGCGATTTAATAGAGGTGCAAGTTCTATTTCAAAAAGAAGAACTTTTTTTGATATATCAAAGTAGTCACTTATCTCAGCACTTATAGAACCAACGAAGCCAACTTTCTCTTTTTCGATATATATATCACTGCCTTCCTCCAGCAATGATAACTCTCCTTTTATCTTTTCGAACCTGTTATCATTTATATTAACAAAGCTGAATAATCCTTCAATGTCACCTTTTAGATCATAATAATCAAATGTTCTGTTCTCACCTCGCCAATCTTGATTTTTTACCTTTCCTGTTATTACTCCTGCAATTTTAAGTGGTTCTTCAACCTTTCCGCTCGTTTGGTTCTGGATGAAAACATTTCCTAACTCAAAAAATCTCATATCCCTACTACCGATATTCATATTTCTCTTTACTGTTTTCAAGAGGCCTACAATTAGGGTGGACCGCATGTGTGTGAGGTTGCTGGTAATGGGGTTTTGAATGGCAATGGGTTTTATCCCCATCTTAAAGGGCTTTAGTTCATCACTGGAAATAAAACTAACATTTACTACTTCATCATATCCGCGTGATACTAAATATTCCTTTATTTTACCTATCTTGAGGCTGCTATGGGGTAAAGAACCAACTTTTTCAAATACAATTGTACTACGCATAGGAATACTGTCAAAACCAACCATCCTGATAACCTCTTCTGCAATATCTTCTTTTATATCTAAGTCCCTTCTAAATGATGGAACCTCAACTTCGAGTGAAGTATCTCCTTTAACGTTAAGGTCAAGTAAGGTCAAAGGTTCAATTATCTCTTCTCGGGAAAAATTAGAACCGAGGAAATCGTTCAACCATTTGATTGAAAAAGTGACTTTTTCTGTTTCTACTTCTTGTTTTTTATATATATCGGTTACGCCTCCTTTCATTATACCGCCGCAAAATTTTATTATCAATTCACGTGCTCTTAGAAGCGCTGGAATCAATGCATGTATGTCTGCCTTTCTTTCAAAGCGGAAAGAGGATTCCGTTGATAGATTTAATCTCCGTGCTCCCCTTCTGATAAGTGTTGGATTAAAGTATGCACTTTCGATGAAAATATGTTTTGTATTGTTTTTAATCTCGCTCTCTTCATCTCCCATTATTCCTGCTAATGCTATTGGTTTTTTGCTATCTGCAATCACAAGAAGATCTCTATCAAGTTTTCTTGTTAAACCATCAAGTGTAATAATGGATTCATCATCCTTTGCCCTTCTAACGTTTATCCTTCTCCCTTTTATACATTCAGCATCGAAAGCATGTAGAGGTTGTCCCATTTCGAGAAGCACATAGTTAGTTACATCAACGATATTGTTGAGGGAACGAACACCCATTACCTCCAGTCTTTGCCTTAGCCAATCGGGAGATGTGCGCACTTCTATGTTCTCGACAGAACATCCTGTATATCGTGGACAGTCTGAGTAGTCTTCTATTTCCACTATAATATCACTACCATTACTTTGCACCTCCTCTGTTATCTTAAAGGGATTTTTCTTGATGTCCTTTTGTAACATTGCCTTTATTTCTCTTGCAATACCAAACACAGAAAGAAGGTCAGGTCTGTTAGGGGTAATCTCAAGGTCGAGAATATAGTCTTTCCCTACCTTCTCAACACCCTCAACAGAGACTCCCTGATCTGTGAGTTTACATGCGAGCTCAGTAATACCGATATCAATATCTACAAATTCCCTTAACCACTCAACGCTTACTTTCATCTTTCGTTTACTATTTAGAATTGATGGATGAAACGTTGATCGTTTTCAAAGAATAACCTCATATCATGTATGCCATATCTTGGCATACAAACCCTCTCTATGCCCATTCCAAAAGCGAAACCTGTATATTTGTCAGGGTCATATCCAACCTTCCTGAAGACTTCTGGATGAACCATCCCACATCCCATTATTTCTATCCATCCAGTATGCTTGCAGGTTGTACATCCTTTTTCCTTGCAGAACGGACATGAGACATGAACTTCTGCACTCGGTTCAGTGAACGGGAAATAGTGAGGTGTAAGTTTTGTCCTTGTGGATTCACCAAATATTGCCTTTGCAAAGGTGTTAAGCGTTCCTATGAGGTTGCTTAAGGTAACATTTTTATCAACATATAGACCTTCGATCTGATGAAAAACAGGTGAATGGGATGAGTCAAAATTATCCACCCTATAGCATCTTCCAGGGGAGATTATCCTGACGGGTGGTTTTCTACTTTCCATTACCCTAATCTGTACAGGAGATGTTTGTGTCCTCAAGAGCAGATTATTTTCAAGGTAGAATGTATCCTGGATATCCCTTGATGGATGGTCTTTAGGCATATTGAGTGCTTCAAAATTGTAAAACTCGGTTTCAACATCTGGTCCATACTTCACTGTGAATCCCATCCTTACGAATACATCAACTATCTCATCCATCGTCGTCGTTAAAGGATGTAGGTGCCCTAACCATCTCCTGTCACCAGGCATTGTATAATCAAAGAATCGCTCTTCCTCACGTGATTCTTTTGGTACTTCTTGACCTTTTCTTTCTAATTCTTCCTCAATGGTAGATTTAAGGATATTTAATACCTTTCCATGGCGGGGTCGAACTTTAGGATCAAGGTTTTTAATGTCCTTTAACCTCTGTGTGATTATGCCCTTTCTTCCGAGATATTTTATCCTGATATCCTCAATCTCTTTTTTTGAGGAAGAGAGGTTCAGTTCGCTTAAAATTTCATTCTTAATATCTTCAATCTCTTTTTCGAATTTCATCTTTAGTAGTTGTAGTTTTGACAAGAAGTGAGAAAGCATCAGCATCAACAACCGCGATTTGTGCTAGAACCTTTCGATTCAGTAAGATTCCCGTCTTCTTCAGATTATTGATAAACTTACTGTAACTGATTCCATTACCGTGACAAGCTGCTCGTATCCTGATAATCCAGAGCCTTCTGAATGACCTTTTTCTTACCCTTCTATCCCTTGTTGCATAACCGAGTGCTTTGATGGATGCGACCTTAGCTACGCGGTATAGGTTTTTTCTTCTGCCCCAGAACCCTTTTGCTTGTTTTAACCACTTTTTGTGTCGCTTTTTCTTAACCGTTTTTGAACGAACCCTTGGCATCTTCTCTCCTTTACGATATTATGGTAAAAGTCTCCTTACCTTCTTTTTATCTTTAGGGCTAACAAGTGTCGATTTAGCAAGATTCCTCTTCCTTTTCCTTTTCTTTTTTGTAAGCAAGTGGCTTTTGGTTGCCTTAGACCTTTTATACTCACCTTTTGCTGTTTTCCTAAATCTTTTCCGTGCGCTCTTGTTTGTCTTTATTTTCGGCAATATTGCCTCCTCTTTGTCTGCTGATATTTTTTGGTGCAACCATAACGTACATAACCTTTCCAATACTAACCGGTTTTTTCTCGCATACCGATATATCCTGCAGTTCTTCAATCATTTTATTTAGAAGTTTAAGGCCCTTATCCGAGTAGATTATTTCCCTGCCTCTAAACTTGACTGTTAATTTAACTTTTTTGTCATCCATTAGAAAGTCCCTTGCATGTTTTATTTTTACGTTGTAGTCGTGTTCGCTTATTTCAGGACCAAATTTTAGCTCCTTTATCTGTATAATCCTCTGCTTCTTCCTTGCCAACTTCTGCTGCTTATGTTTTGTGTAAAGATGTTTTCCATAATCAAGAATCTTACAGACAGGTGGAATATGTTCTATGTTTACTGCCACAAGATCCAATCCTCGCTCTTTTGCTAATTTGACAGCATCGTCTCTTGGCATAATCCCCAGTTTTTTTTTATTCTCGTCAATTACTAAGACATTGTTTGACCTTATTTTGTAGTTTACCGGGGGTTTTTTTTCTTTTTTACGTTTGATGTTTAACACCTCCTTTTTTCTCAAATTTTCTTTTTTTGCTTTTCATTTATCTCTGCAACAAGGTTGTCTATGGAGAGTGGGCCTCGGTTTTTTCTGTGTCTTTCCCTGATGGAAACTGTGTTCTCTTTCTCCTCTCGTGCGCCGATAATTGCCATATAGGGAATTTTTTCCTTTTCTGCTTCCCTAACCTTAAAGTCAATCTTTTCATTTCTTTTATCGACTTCCGTCCTTATGGTGTGAAATTTAAGAATTTCATTCACTCGTTCAGCATAGTCAATCAATTTATCTGTAATGGTCATAATTCTTACCTGAACAGGTGCTAACCATACAGGGAAATCACCTTTATAATGTTCAATCAATGCACCTATGAACCTCTCTATTGAACCGAAAACCGTCCTGTGGATAATAATAACATTATGTGGGTTGCCATCCTTTCCAATGTATGTTACACCAAACCGTCCTGGCAGGTTGAAGTCAAACTGGATGGTCGGGCCCTGCCATTTTCTCCCAAGCGCATCATACATCTGAATGTCAATCTTAGGACCGTAGAAAACTGCTTCTCCTTCCATCCGTTTATATTCAAGATTTTCTGTTTCGAGTGCCTTTTTGAGAGAATGTTCTGCTTTCTCCCAGTCTTCATCGCATCCGGCATATTTATCTTTGCATTCCGGTTCTCTGACACTGAGTTCATAACCGAGTTTGTGGAAGCCGAAGGTTTTTGTAATTTTGCGTGCAAATCTCAGAACGCCAAGAATCTCATCATCTATTTGTTTTTCTGTACAGAAGATGTGAGCATCATCTATAGTAAACTCTCGGGTACGTAACATACCATGAAGAACGCCAGAGAGTTCATCTCGTACAACGGTTCCCAGTTCTGCATACCGTATGGGCAGTTCACGATAACTATGGATTTTCGATTTATAAATGAGAATATGTCCAGGACAGTTCATGGGTTTTATAACATACTCCTCATTTTCTTTCTGAAAGATGTACATATTTTTGAGGTAATAATCATAATGCCCTGAGGTTCGCCAGAGCCCCGCCTTTGCGATATGTGGTGTGATGACCAGCTCGTAGCCGTTCTTTAAATGTTCTTCCTTCCAGAAATCTTCAATTATTCTCCTGATTGTAGCACCTTTTGGATGCCATAATATGAGACCCGATCCTGCTTTTTCATTTATAGTGAATAAATCAAGTTCTTTACCAATCTTTCGGTGGTCTCGCTCCTTTGCTTCCTCCAATTTCTGTATGTGTTTCTCAAGTTCTTCTTTTGTTTCAAAGGATATGCCGTATATTCTCTGAAGGTTTTCCCTTTTCTCATCGGCTCTCCAGTAACTGCCCGATACAGAAAGTAATTTGCAAACTCCTATGTAACCTGTGCTTGGAACATGTGATCCTCTGCACAGGTCGATAAATTCATCATTTTTATAAACGGAAACATTTCCCGTAAGTTCATCAAGCAGCTCAAGTTTGAATTTTTCTTTCCTCTTGCTGAATAGAGCATTTGCCTTATCTTTTGACATTTCAACCCGTTCGAATGGGAGGTTTTCTTCAATTATCTTTTTCATCTCCGTTTCTATGTTCTTCAAATCCTCAGGGGTAAAGGTTTTTTTCGTAAAGAAATCATAGTAAAAACCTTCCGAGATAGCTGGTCCAATAGCGAGTTGTACATTTGGAAAGAGACGTTTTACTGCCTGTGCCATTATGTGGGAAGTGGAGTGCCAGTATACTACCTTTCCTTCCTCATCATCGAATGATACAGGATTCAATGTACCTTCATTCTCTATTGGGGATGAAAGGTCAATCAATGTGTCATTAAATCTTGCAGCAATTGGTCTTTTATTTCCTTGAAAATTGGGACCGGAAAATACCTCTAAGGCAGTAGTGCCCTTTGCAATATCTAATTCTTTTACACCATCTATATTGATTTTTATTTTCATTATTTACTCTTCTGAAATCTGTATCTTCTTTATTCATTTTAATATAATTAAAACCACAGAGTACACAGAGATTTCAACTGTGTTTGTTTTCTTTGTGGGTTATTGTTTTCTCATTGTTCGTCATTCATGCTTCTGGTTTCAGCATTGTCGTATCTCTATATGGTGGGCGATAGCCGATTTGAACGGCTGACCTCTTGCATGTCAAGCAAGCGCTCTAACCAATCTGAGCTAATCGCCCATGTTGTAACAATAAATTATAGATAAATATTCTTCAAAAGTCAAGAAAAATATTTGATTACACAGATTAAAATTCGATTACACAGACTGTGGGCAAAGCTACTTTATATTAAGTAACTGGAAATAATTAACTTATTAGTTTATTCCTCCTGTAATCTCTGCTTCATTTTTGTTTTTCTCCGATTCTCCGATACACCGTTTCACCACTTATCAGGTGTTCCTCTGATTTCTTCCTTTTCTACATCTCCTTATGTATTACCCTTCCATCTTTGGTCTTAACCGTTTCTACGCCGGGGAAACTTGCATCAAAGTCTCCAATAACCTGAAGAATCTCATCCTTTGTTTTAGCGTCTAAAATCTTCTTTTTGTTGTTCTCAGATTTAAGGAACCGCGCAATTTTTGCTATCACCTGCAGGTACTCCTTTTTTGCTGGCTCAGGTGCAGCAATCATAAAAACGATATGGACAGGTTTCCCGTCAAGCGCATCGAAGTCAATACCCTTCTTTGAAATGCCTATACTGATAGCAAGATGCTTGCAAAATTCTCCTCTGGTATGCGGAATTGCAATGCCATTACCTATGGCGGTACTCTCTACCTCTTCTCTTTTTATAATTCCATTTAAGAAATCCCCTTCATCCGTTACTTCTTCGCTTGCTGTTAAGACCTCTCCCATTTC
This sequence comes from Candidatus Cloacimonadota bacterium, assembly GCA_004375965.1. Classification (GTDB taxonomy): domain Bacteria; phylum Hydrothermota; class E44-bin80; order E44-bin80; family E44-bin80; genus SOIS01. The sequence continues at coordinate 9,480 of SOIS01000025.1, forward strand.
TCTTATTAGTGTATTCTTATCATCTCCTTCGAAATCAGGGATAATGTTTTCTATCTTCACGTAATCAGACAACAACATTTTAACCTCCTGTTCTTTTTTTCATCTATATAAATTTTGCTTGTAAAATGTATATCTACTTTACCCTTTTGTCAATAAAAAACTTCTTTCCCGTAAAAAAAAATAGGAACCCTACACAAGTCAAGTTGCGTAGGGTCTCTGATTTCTATCATGTGTTGCGTGTTACGTGTTTTCTGCCTTCTACCTACTACCTACTCCATACTCCTTACTGTTAGTACTGTTCTCTTCTGAAATCGAGCATTGGAACCCTTTTGATTGGACGGGGTCCTTCCCGAGGAAAGAGGTCAAGATGTACTATCTTTCCATCGAAAATGAGAGTTGTTCCAAAACTGCAATCTCCATCTATGGTATAAGCATCGCCTGTTCCGTCTGTATCCCGTTTGCTTAAGCCTGCGTCTTTGAGCTCTTCTATGAAATCCCGCACATCACTTTTTGAAAGTTTGCCATCGGGGCATCTATTTATCGCATCAAGAGCATATGATTTTATAAGTTTTTTCCACAAATTCTTGAAGAGTTTATGATTTGTAAAGAGGTCAACAACAATTATTTCATCGCCTACTGCTGCCAGAACACCTACTGTTTTCCATCCGCCTACATCAGGAATGTTTGCAAATTTATCAACGTATGGTTTTACTTCTCTTGCCACCTTTTTGTCCTCTACAATGTCCATATAGGCACTCGTAGGAGAAGCCCCTGCGCCAACCTCGCTCCTTTTTTCTTCCACCTTGGCCCATACCTCTCCCTGGCTCTTTGATGCCTTTGCAACCCCTCTCATCTTTGGATTGATTGCTATTCCACCGGTAGCAAATCTTTGCGACTTGGAAATCCATCGTCCATGTTCTGTGCAGTAAACCTTGAGGTGAATCTTCCCGCTATGAGGCGGGATAAGACAATCTTCACTTACCATCCTGTCTTGTTTACAACCTGTTATAACCTCGCCTGCGAGGATAAACACATAGTATTTTGATTTGTTGACAAGGATGACAGTATTAACATCTCCGGATTCTTTCTCCATTATCTCAATATAATTTTTTTCAAATGCCCTATCAAATGTAATAATGGATTTTTTATCACGTCCCCTCGATAAAGAAAGTGGAAAAATGGTGAGGTTCTTATACCGGATTGGGTTGTTAACGGAAATACAAGATACAGTGGAACTAAGAATATCTTCGGGTTCTTTCTTCTTGAATGCTCCTAAGTTCAACATCCCGAGAATAAGGATAAAGGTTAAAGCAAATCTTTTCATACTACCTCCTTTTTTAGTTCTATCATATCTACAATAAAATCTAAAAATTATTCCCTAAAAACCTTATTGAACACAGATTTAACAAACAGTTATTTAGTTATTAAATAATTGGTCAACGAGAAGTCGTAAGTAGGCTGATTTGTAGCCGCAGGCTTC
>SOIS01000217.1 GCA_004375965.1 Candidatus Cloacimonadota bacterium
TTTATCCTTCCAATTCATCATTCGTGCCAAAATTACCATCTCATCAGAGTCGCGCCCCAGGTAAAACCTCCACCAAAAGCATCAAGGAGCACCAAGTCACCTTTTTTTATTCTCCCTTCCCTTACAGCCCAATCAAGTGAAATAGGTATTGTAGCAGAAGAAATATTTCCAATCTTGTCTATCGTTACCATTGTTTTCTCACGGGGAATACCAAACCTTTTTATCGTTGCATCAATAATCCTGATATTTGCTTGATGAGGTATAAATAGGGCAATCTCTTCAGGTTTAATATTTGCCTTCACAAGAACCTTTTCTGCAGCAAGCGCCATCTTTCTCACCGCATGTTTAAAAACTTCGTTTCCTTTCATATAAATTGTATGCAGGTTTTTGTCAACCGTCTCATGGGTGGGAGGCATACGTGAGCCACCAGCTGGTTGAATCAAAAGGTCACCAAGGGAACCATCTGCACCCCAGTAGGATGAAAGAATCCCAGAGTCATCATCACTCTCTTCCATTATGACAGTACCCGCACCATCTCCAAAGAGCACACAGGTTGTACGGTCAGTCCAGTTAGTGATTCTTGTTAGAATTTCCACACCACTAACAAGAATTCTCTTTGCGGTTCCTGCTTTAATCAGGCTATCTGCAACAATAAGCCCATAAAGGAAACCTGAACAGGCAGCACTCACATCAAACGCAGGAACACCTTCTATTCCGAGAGCCGTACCTACCCAACATCCTGTTGAGGGGAACGGTGTATCGGGTGATATTGTTGCGCAAATTATAGTATCTATGTCTTGTGGTTTAATGGATGCCATCTCCATAGCTTTTCTTGCCGCATTAACTACAAGACTAGATGCCGCCTCATCATCAGCAACGATATGTCTTTCCTCTATTCCTGTTCTCGTTCTGATCCATTCATCAGATGTATCGACTATCTTTTCCAGGTCAAAATTTGTTAAAATCTTTTCTGGAAGATAAGAGCCTGTTCCTATTATTTTAGCACCTTTCAAGACTTACTCCTTTACTGTTTTTGCAGCCAATGCAATGGAGAGAAATTTCGAGTCCTCAGAATCAGCACGGGAAGTAAGAATACAGGGGGCTGAAGTCCCAGTAACAAGTGCAGCAAGCCTTCCTCTACCTAATTGTGTTATAGATTTGTAGAAGGAATTACCTGCCTCAATATTGGAAAAGAGAAGTATATCTGCATCTCCAGCAACAGGGCTTTCAAGACCTTTTATCGCACAACACTCTTTTGAGACCGCAACATCGAGTGCTAGAGGTCCATCAACAATAGCCCCTCTAATCTGACCTCTCCTTGCCATCTGTGTGATTATTGCAGCATCGATAGTTGCATTCATCTTGGGGGAAACCTTCTCCGTTGCTGCAATAATGGCTGCTTTTGGTTTCTCAATATCAAACATATGTGCTATTTCAATACAATAGTTGAGTATCTGTATCTTCTGGGAAAGATCTGGGAGTGGTATTACCGCAACATCAGCAGTAAAAAGTAGTTTTGGATACGTTGGCACCTCAAGCACAGCTATATGACTCAATATTTTTCCCTTATGCAGTAACCCCTCTTCCTTGTCGAGTATAAGTTTCATATAGGATGATGTGCTTATCAATCCTTTCATAAGAATATCTGCCTTTTTGTTTGTTACCATCGTAATTGCCTTTTTGCCCGCTTTCCATTCATCTTTCTCATCTATAATATCAAAAAGGCTGAGATCGATCTTCTTTTCGATCGCAATCTTCTCCATCCTCTCTTTATGACCGATCAGGGTAATATCAACAACATTTTCCTTTACTGCTTTATGAGATGCCTCTATTGTATGAGGGTCATGACCACAGGCAACTGCGACCCTTCTATTTTTTGAACTCTTTACAGTTGCAAGCATTTCATCGAGCGACTTTATGGGCATTACTTTCCTCCTCATAGATTACGAATACTAAAATTTTCGTTGGAATATAACACACTACAGTAACAATGTCAAATAAATTTCTTTACTTTCTCAAAACAAAATCTTATTTCATACTATCTTCTTACATTCTTATCAGGGGCCTTCAATTAAACACCCCTACTTCAACAATTTCACTGCAATATACATAAAAAAAGATTTTGTAAGAAAAAAATAAACTGAAATAATCATACTAATTTGCTCTAATGTACAATTTGGGATATTACACAGAATGGTGAAGGTTTTATAGATAGGTCTTTACAAGTGTCCAAATACCCAGAATAAGAACCAATATTCCTAAGATTACTCGTAACCTATCAGTTTTCATTTTCTTTGTCGTAAAGGCACCAAAAGGGGCAACTGTAACTGCACCCAGAAGTAAAGCCAGTACCAATTCCCACTTGAAAATGTTCTCTGAAAAAATCTTTTGAAAGAAATCTCTAAATGGCAAATCAAGGATAGGACCTTCAATTTCTTTAATAACTCGTCCAATTACATATGTCAGAAAAGCTGCAGTACAGATAGGTACTTCAGCAAGGGTGGTAACCCCAATTGCACCTTTATGGTCCTGTCCTGATATCACCTGCCCTGCCGTAACAACGGGTCCGAAACCACCACCAGTCAATCCTTTATTAAACGCGCTCAAAATCCCTACACCCATAATCCTCTTCCATGAGAACCGGAATACGATTTTAGATAATAGAACGATTCCCATACAAATAACAAGGACACCTATATATGTTTTCAAAAAAACTTTCGGAATATTAATGGCAAGAATCGCAGCAAAAATTGTTGCAACTAAACCGAATGACGTTATTACAAAAACAATTTTTAAATCCTTGGATGACGGGTGGAAACTCACATTACGAAAACCATGATGAAATATTGAAGCCGTAAATCCTCCAACTGCCTGTGAGAGTAAAATCGAAGGAACAACAATAAGAGGGTCAAATCCCATAATAATTAAAACAGGCGAAAGAATTGTCCCATAACCCATTCCCAGTGACGAATCAATATACTCGCAGCAAAATGCCAATGCAGCAATAAATATGAACCAACCTACCGTGATTTCCACGATTATACCTCCTGAATCTTGTCGTCTATTAACTACTTACTAAACTCTGTTGCAAACAAAAGTTTGTCATTGCGAGTTCTTCCTCTTGCTTAACTCATACGAATCAATCTCAATGTTTCACACTATGAGATTGTCTCCTCATTTTGTTCGTCGTTCCCAGCCCTCTATGCTCTCTACTAAAAAATGTTTTCTTATATTAAATTCCTTGCTTAGAGGGCTGGGTTCACGTCGCTTTGCAGGCTCGCAATGACGTGATTCACTGTGTATTTACACCTCTCTTCTTATTATCTCCTCTGCATTTTTTGGTATTGACTCTTCCACCTCAGGAGTCATCTTTTCAGAAAATTTCACCACATCCTTTACCTCTATTCCATAGATTGAAATCCTCTTCGGAATCTTCAAGCTCATCTTCCTGCCCAATTCAATTGCTGTTACAAGATTAATTGAATGTAAAGAGGTGAGGTGAAGAGTACTCTCAAGATCTTCTATAGGGATTTTATAAAGGGTTCCAGGTTCTCCTCCCTTTTCTATTGCATCAACAATTACCAGTTCATCATACCCCTGTATAACATCAAGGATTCGCAGCCCCGCCATACTTCCAGTAACAAAATCTATTCCATTACTATCACCCATAATGGACTTTATCTTGTCTACCACTCTTATACCAACTGCATCATCTGATAGGATAGGATTTCCCAGTCCGAGGAAAAGGAGTTTTCTCACTCTATACTACCTCTTCTCAACCTCTTTTATCAGCCATTCAGTCCATAAATCAAAACCTTTTCTGGCTGTTGCTGAGAGTTGTAAAATAGATTCGAGTTTGAGATTTAAAGAGTTTATATATTTTCTTTCTATCATAGTGGCTAATAGTATACTCTATTATAAGAAAAATTGCAAGCTTTTATGCATTTTTTCATTTTCACCTGATAGTGTTAAAAGAAGGATAGTAAATTACCTTTTAATACCCGAAGCAAAATAGAAATCTTCATTATCAGTAACGATTATACTGGTAAAACCCACTTCTTTTAGCAACTCAGCCATCTTTTTCTCCTCGGGAATACAATCGTTTTTTATTATTCCTCCAATCTCTCTGTGTAAAGAATTTATCCTCTCTCTACTCCCTGAGTGGGCAATTAAAATTGCGAGTTTTATTTCATATTCGCTACCTAAGCAATCTCCTTTTCCGCACTATGAGATTGCCACGCCCTACCCTCTAAGCAAGAAATATAATATTCTACAGCATTTCTTTGAATAGAGCATAGAGGGCTAGGCTCGCAATGACGGGGAAAACTTGAGTATTTACAAATAATCCAATATGTTAAGAAATTGTAGACCGGTGCATTCAAAATTTCGCTCTTTTTTGTATCTAATCTTCATATGCTCATAAGAAAACCTTTTCCTTAGCAGGGTTTGGTCCAAGCTCCTTTATCTTTTCTGTAAATTCGGTAATTACTTTGGCAAATCTAGGACCTTCTCCGGCAGATATCCAGGACAATCTGAGACGATCGGATTCTAAACCTAAACTTTCAAAGATGTTTTTCAATATAGCAAACTTTCGACGAGCCTGATAATTTCCTTTTTGATAGTGACAATCTCCTGGATGACAACCCGCTACCAGCACACCATCCGCTCCTATTAGGAACACTCTTATAATAAAGAGCGGATTCACTCTACTGGAACACATGACTCTAATAGCTCTCAGAGAAGGCGGCATTTGCAACCTGCTTACCCCTGCAAGATCAGCGCCAGCATAGGAACACCAATTACAAAGAAAACCTACTATCCTTGGCACAAATTTCTCATTCATACTCTCTCCTTTAATCCTCGACTTCAACAAACTCTTCTGTTTTGAAAGTAGTGACAGGAATTTGCTCTTCTACATCCCTTCCTGGGAGATAATCAAACATTTTCTGAACAGAATCTCCAACTTTCAAAAAGATAGTTGAAATTGGTATATTAGCGGGGCACACATCCGCACATAAACCACATCCCACACAGGAAATGCCCACATGGGTCAACCTGCCAATCTGATAAGATACTGTGTCAGGAGGAACTCTTAATCCTCCTCTTCGTTTAAGTTCTATTTCATAGACAAAAGGCTTATGTTCATAGGTCTGGGAATCAGAATAACACAAGTTGCAATAACAAATAGGACACACCTTACTGCATCCATGACAACCTATACATTTTCCAAAGGTCTCTATCAATCCCTTCAAACCAAACTTTTCAATTCCAATTTCATCAAAAAGTTTCTTCTTTTCATCTTTTCTTTTATTCCGCATAGAAACCACTTCTTCTGATTCAAGTTTTCCTTCTACAAACTCTCCATCTATTCCATCTACAAATTTTTGTCCTTTCTCAGTATTTAGGAAAATTTCGCATTTATTGCCAATGTCTTTCTTGCCTATTAAAGCAATAGTTATATCTGCAGTATAAGGTAAAAAATGCTCGCAACTTTTACAGGTAGGTCTTGTATCAGGAACTATTTCGTTTCTTTTAGTTGCATCCCAGTATTGGGAAAGTTTTTTGTCTATATTGCCATTGACAGATATTTCAAGTGGATAGACTCCACTACAGGTCGATGATATGAACAGAAAATTCTCCAGACTTCCTTGTTTTCGTTTCACAAGCTCTATAAATGCTCTTAACTCGCACGGTCTTACAACGGCTACAACAGGCTCAGCAACAGACCCTCTTAGTGTAAGCCTAGATAGCAATTTACCCCCATTTGCAGGCATCAGAGGGAAAAGTGGTACAGCATCTTTAAGCATATCCAAGCTGGTAACAAGTGAATATGCCACCGCTCCATTATCATTGATTTTTCTAAGTGTGAAGACTCCTTTAACCTTTCCACTCTTCAAAAGGAACTTAAGAAGTTCTTGAACACTTTCTTCTGCACTTTTATTTATTTTTAGAACCTTCGACATTTTTATGTTTCCACCTCATGGAATTCATCTTCTTTATAAATTCTTAGAGAAAGAGGTTCCTCCGCATTTTTACCTGGAATATAATTAAATAATCCTTGAGAGTTATCAGCCACAAAACTAAATATTTGTGCTACATCAATGGACATAGGACAAGCATCTTCACACGCACCACATCCTACACAAGAAAGACTCATATGTGTCATTCTCCCAAGATGAAACAACAAGGTATCAGGAAGAAATCGCAGAGCTCCTTTACTTTTAGCCCTCATTAAGTAATCATCAGAAGGAAGTTTCATTTTCTCTGATTCGAAGTAACACTGCCTGCAGTAACATATGGGGCAAGCACTCCGACAATTATGACAATTTATACAGTTGCTGAAAACATCAAGTAGATTGTCAATACCCATAACTTTAAATTTTAATCTTTCTTGGACCTCTTTTTTCTTTTTCTTTCTGACCTCCATGAGCTCTTTTGCTTTTTTCTCCCAATTATCCATTGATTTTTCTGCTTCAATATCCATCTTGTTTAAGATACTTTTACCCTTTTCGTTGTTTGGAATAAGAAAGATGTTTTTATCTTTTGTTCCCAATATCCCTATATGCAAATCCGACTGACAAAACCCAAGATCTGTTCCTACGAATTTATCGCATACCTGACAAGCTGGACGTGTAGATTCATTTCCCCACTCTATGTCATTCTGAGCCCTTCGACTACGCTCAGGACAGGCTCCGAGGAGAATCTCATTGAATTTATCCATAGCTTCCTCGGGTCTCTCAAGATAATCCTTTAATGGCAATACACCTGGACAGTCGATTGAGATAAGGAATATATTTTCTAAATTTACTTGCTCCAATTTTGAAAGTTCAACTGCAGCTCTTACTTCACACGGTCTCATAATGGCAGCAATCTTCTTATTTGTCTTTCCCATCCTTGTTATACTACTTAATGCTTTAGCTCCCTGAACCGGCATAACGGGAGGAAGAGGATTCGCATCCTCAAGAAGGGATTTATTCTGAATCAAGACCCATGCAAATGAATTCCCTACAGGAACTTTTACAGGTATAAGAACTGCATCAAAACACTTTTTGTCTAATCCCTTTTCCAAAAAATTAATAATCGGATTTGCTACATTTTCGGTCACCTTTAGAATTGCACCCTTCATCTAAGTGCCTCCACAACCTCTTGATGGAGCTGTGTAGTAGTGAAATGCTTGACTGATGCAGCTCCAGATGGACAACTTCCTACGCAGTTTCCACATCCTCTACATAAGACTTCATTCACTACTGAAACCCTTTTCATCTCATCAAAGTAAATAGCCCCATAAGTACAGACCTCAAGACAAGTTTGACATCCAATGCAAAGAGCCTCAGAGATTTCAGAAGTTTTTACTTCAAGCTCTAATTTCTTGCCCGGGATAAGTGAAGAAAGTATTCTTCCTGCCACTGCCTGTGCTTGAACTATTGATTCTGGAATGTTTTTTGGACCCTGCGTGCAACCGGCAATAAATATTCCTTCCATGGATGTGCTAACAGGCGCAAGTTTTGGATGTTCTTCTTGGAAAAAGCCTCCATCTCCTTGAGAAACCCTGAGCATTTCTGCAAGTTTACCTGTATCACCACTTGGTTCAATCGCCGGTGCAAGGACTACCATATCAACCGAAGAGGTCTTTTCCTCCCCACTCTCAGTCTTATACTTTATTCCCTTATCCATAACTTCTACTTCGTCATAACGAATGAAATTAACTCCCTTGGCTTTAGTATCTTCATAGAATTTCTGATGAGCCTTGCCTGGGATGGATAACTCCTGGTAAAATTCGGATACATCAGCGTCTGGGAGTTTAGATTTGATATAATTTGCAAACTTAAGGCAATACATACAACATACCCCCGAACAATAACCTCTTTCTTCTCGCCCTACACAATGGATAATACCAATAGACTTTGGAGGTTTACCATCTTTTAGAAGAATCTTTCCGTCTATATTCATTTTTTCAAATTCCAAAGCAGTATAGACATTATCGTATTGTCCATATCCATACCGAGGAAGCTGCTTTAGATCAAACATACTGAACCCAGTAGCTACTACGATTGCTCCAACTCTGAGTTCAAGTTCCTTATTTTCTCCTATTTTTACTTTTACAACAAAATTACCAAGAAATCCCAGTACCTCCTCAACTTCACTCTTAGTATAAACTTTGATGTCTTCGCTTTGTTCCACCTCTTGAATTTTCTGAGATATAATATTAAGGCTTGACTCCATTCGTGGAAGAAGTTTATCTAATTCTTTTACTTTTCCACCTAAAACATCAGTTTTCTCAATCAAATAGATTTTTCTATCTCCCCCAGCAAGTAATAAACTCGCCTCCATCCCTGCAATACCTCCTCCAATTACAAGAACGTCGGGATTTGTCTCTATTTCTTTCTTCGCAAGATCTCTGTGAAAAGGAACCCTCCTAAGAGCTGCTCTTATATATCTTATTGCCCTCTCAGTAGCGAGCTCTTTATCGGTTATAATCCAGGCACATTGCTCCCGTATGTTAGTAAGTTGGAAGAGGTATGGGTTAATACCTGCTTCCTCGCATACCTTCATGAATGTAACTTCGTGCTGCTTTGGTGAGCAAGCAGCAACCACAATACGTGTTAATCCATGTTCTTGTATACTTTCTTTAAGGAATTTCTTGCCATTTTGGGAACACAGAAGTTTATGCCTCTCAACCACTTCTACGCCAGGCAGAGAAGAAATTGTCTCCATTACCTTGTCAATATCCACATTATCTGCTATATTAGGTCCGCATTCACATACATATACACCTATTTTCTCTACCATTTAAGTACCCCTCGAAAGTATTTTTCCAACTGCTGCCTCTGATTGAGCTACCGAGTTCTGGATGTCTTTTGGATCCTGAGCACACCCTACAATAAATATTCCTTCTGTGGATGTATCCACAGAGGCAATTTCTGAATGCTTTTCAGCAAAAAATCCATGTTCATCCTGGGAGATGCCAAGAATTTTAGCCAATTTTGATGCATCTTTTTTTGGTTCAATTGCAGTTGAGAGAATTACCATATCTACGGGAAGACTACTTCCTTTAGTATCAGTTTTGTACTTTACGCTAATCCCTTTTCCTTCCTCTTTTATTTCAATATCCTCAAATCGAATTATATCTACTCCCATAGTTTTTGTTTGTTCATAAAACTTCTCATAGGATTTGCCTGGAATACAGAGGTCAGAACAAAATTCAGATATCTTAACATCGGGTAGTTTCTCCTTTAAGTAATGGACAAACTTAAGTGAATTCATACAGCAAATTGCACTGCAATAACCTTTCTCTTCTCGTCCCACACAATGAACAATAGCAACAGACTTTGGAGACTCACCGTTCCGAAGTTTTATCTCTCCTGTAGTAGGTCCGTTAGAAGCAAACATTCTCTCAAATTCTAAAGCAGAATAGACATCACTGAATTTCTTATACCCATACTTAGGAATTTCTTTCGGGTCGAATGAGCTAAATCCTGTTGCTACAACGATTGCTCCAACTTTGAGTTCAATCTCCTCGTCTTTCTGCTCAAAATCAATTGCCTCAAACATGCACGCTTCTTTGCACAGTTTGCAATCCTTGCCATTAAATCTAACACAATTTTCCGTGTCAATTGCAGGAATATTTGGAAGAGCACCGGGGCAGGGAATATATATTGCCTTTCTCTCTGAAAGACCTTCTTCAAACTCATTTTTTACACTAACCGGACAGGGCTCAAAACAAGCGCTACATCCTATACAAGCCTTAAGGTCTACATATCTTGCTTTCTTTTTCACTTTTACAACAAAGTTTCCCAAAGAACCTTCAACCTTAAGAACCTCACTAATTGTAAAGAGTTCGATATTCTCTTTTGCCAGAAGTTCCTGTTGCTTTGGTGCTACCATACAAGTAGCGCATTCCATATTCGAGAAAACTTTCTCAAACTTTATTACAGTGCCACCTATATAGGATGTTTGCTCAACCAGATATACTTTTCTGCCTGAATCAGCAAGTGATAGACTCGCATTTATTCCTGCTACACCGGCCCCTATCACTAATATATTACCGTTGTCCATGTTTCACTCCATTACAAAGAGGTCTTTTTCTGCATTGGATTCTGTCCCAGCTTTTTTATCTTATCTGTAAATTCAGTTACTACCTGTTGGAACCTGGGACCTTCTGATGCACCAATCCACGAGAGTTGTAACCTTTCTGAATCCAGCCCAAGTGTTTCAATAACGGACTTTAGTAGAGCAAACCTCCTGCGAGCGTAATAATTTCCTTTCTCATAGTGGCAATCCCCAGGATGGCACCCTGCAACCAGCACTCCATCTGCACCCCGCAAAAAGGCTCTCAGTACAAGAACAGGGTCTACTCTACTCGAACACATAACCCTGATAACTGCAAGAGAAGGCGGCATTTTCAACTTACTCGTGCCAGCAAGGTCTGCTGCAGCATAAGTACACCAATTACAAAGAAAACCAACTATTTTAGGTGCAAATTCGTCTTTCATATGTATCTGTTCTGTAGGAGCAGGGAAAAACCATGCTCCTACAGAAATTAGAATTGTACCTGTGCCTTAAACTTTCCGCCTCCTTCATCGGCACAGACAAGTAAGGTCTTACCTGTCTTTTCGCACCAAGCTTTAATGTCATCGGGAAAAGATTCACAGTCGGCCATTATCTCCAGCATATCACCCGGTTGAAGCTCTTTAGCCTTAACTGCTACTTTAAGAATAGGTTGAGGACACTTAAGTCCTAAAGCATCGAGTATATGTGTAGCCATTTTACCTCCTTATGTTAAAACTCTCACCTAAAAGATTTTGCTTATCTTAAAAAGAAAAGGTTATCGTAGCATCCTTAATTATATTCATGAAATTAGTAGCTCCAATGATCTCCACACCTTCTC
>SOIS01000082.1 GCA_004375965.1 Candidatus Cloacimonadota bacterium
GCAAAGAAAAGAGAGAAAGGAATAAGAGTGAGTAAGTTTAATAACCCCTTTTTCATCTTAACCTCACTGTTTATTGATATTCTGCCTTATATAACACAGTTATTTTATACAAGAAAGAAAAATGAAAGTCAAGTTTTTTATGTTTCCTTTAATACTCTCCAATGAATGGAGTAGCGAAACTTGTTTCGCGCTAAGACAAGCCTCACAATTCGCTTTGGTAAGTCAGGATACCTTACCTGTTGTGTGCAGATAGAATGAATCTGCAGTTGAATTTTCTTGACACAAAGGAAATTTTCAGTATAATTGATTCAGGTTGTTGAAAAGTTCTTCAACGACCTAATCTGTGTAATCGGATTTAATCTGCTTGCCCCGTTAGATAATTTCATATCTAACGGGGTGAATATTCAGAAATCATAAGAGGAGACCAAAATGGTTGAAAAAACCGGTTTTTTCTATATCGGAAAAGAATTTTCAATGAAAGAGAATAAGACCCTTGAGAATCCTATTCTTTATGACTCGAGGGATATGACCACACATGCGGTATGCATAGGGATGACAGGAAGCGGAAAAACAGGTTTATGCATAGATATTCTGGAAGAGGCAACACTGAACAATATTCCATCTATCATCATTGATCCCAAGGGCGATATGACAAACCTACTTCTTGCTTTTCCAGACCTACTGCCCAAGGATTTTCTTCCCTGGCTTAATCCTGAGGATGCAAGGAGGGAAGGTGTCGATATGACTGGCTATGCAGAAAAGATAGCCAGTATATGGAAAGAAGGACTAAACAAGTGGGGCATTGAATCAGAAAGGATAAGAAAATATAGAGAATCCGCAGAATTCAGGATATATACGCCCGGTAGTAAAGCAGGCTATGGTGTGAGTATTCTTTCATCCCTTCTTGTACCACAATTATCCTGGGATAGTGAAGAAGAGACACTGAGGGAGAAAATCAGAGGAACCGTATCTGCACTTCTTGGACTCATTAACTATAATACTGACCCTATACGCTCAAAGGAACATATCCTTTTATCAAATATATTTGAATTCTTCTGGAGGAAAGGAGAGGATTTATCACTCGAAAAACTTATTGGTGCAATTGGGAGTCCCCCCTTCAAAAAGCTCGGGGTTTTAAGCATTGAAACATTCATCCCTAAAGGAGAAAGGCAGAAACTCCTGCTCGATTTGAACAGTATTATTGCTTCGCCAAATTTCCAGAACTGGACAAAAGGAGCACCTCTCAATATTGGTAGGTTTCTGAGGGATGAAAATGATAGACCAAGGATGTCAATATTTTATACTGCACATCTGAGTGACAATGAAAAGATATTCTTCACAAGTCTTTTGCTCGAGGAGATGCTCACCTGGGTGAGAGCACAACCGGGAACAAATGACTTAAAATCTATCCTTTACATAGATGAGGTCTTTGGATATATGCCACCCTATCCTTTAAATCCACCTACCAAGAGACCTTTACTTCTATTATTCAAGCAGGCAAGAGCATTTGGAACAGGAGTAATGCTGACAACCCAGAATCCTGTTGATATAGACTACAAGGCACTTACAAATGCGGGTACCTGGTTTATTGGTAAACTTCAGACGGAGAGGGATAAGGAAAGGCTACTTGAAGGACTTGAAACAGTCACAGGAGAAAGTGGAGAGAGCTTTGATAGGAAATATTTTGACCATTTGATCTCTTCCCTTAGGAAGAGAGTCTTTATTCATCATAATGTTCATAATGATCGACCAGAGGTTTTTAAGACACGATGGGCAATGTCATACCTGAGAGGACCACTTACAAAAGAGCAGATAAGAAAATTGAAAAAGGTCGATATTTCACCAGTTAGTCTCAAGAGAAAAGAGGAAAAAAGGGAAGAAAATGTAGTTAAGGTTCGACCCAGAATAGCGGATGATTTTCCGCAGTTTTTTATTCCTCACAGGTATTCACAAGAATTCATCCTTAAAAAACATACAATAACCGATGAGAAGGTGAAAGGAAAGACAACATTTTATACACCTTATCTTTATGCACGGTGTGACGTCTCAATTGATAAGGCACGTCCGCCTATCACATATTCAACGGAGAAGGATTATATCTGTGCCTCTGATAATTCAAGAGAGTTTTTTATCTGGAAAGAGGCAGGTTTTGATCTTAATGATTTGTCTTCATCTCCAGATGCTAATCTGGGTATTGGATTCAGGCTCTCAAATCCGCGACTTGAGAAAAAAGAGGGTTACAAGACCGCGAAGGATAAACTTTATATAGAGGTAATGAGAAAAGGAGGTTTTGTTATCCATTATTCCCCTGAATTAAAAAGCTATTCTAATGTTGGAGAAAACCTTGCAGAATTTGAGGAAAGATGTGCAGAAGAATTTGAGAGATTAGAAGATGATGAACTTGATAAAGTGAAGAAGAGATATGAAAAGAAGATTGACCGTCTTCAAGATAGGATTGAGAGGAAAGAAATGGATAAGGAGAGATACGAGAAGGAAGCGAGTGCAAGGAAAAGGGAAGAATACTTATCAGGAGCTGAAACTGCTCTTAGTTGGATATTTGGGAGACGAAGCATGAGGGGGCTTTCAACTGCCAGCAGGAAGAGAAGGATGAGAAGGATGTCTGAGGAGAGGGCAAAGATGGCTGAAGAGATGATAAAGGATTATGAGGATGATCTTAAAAGATTGAAGAACGAACTTGAAGATGAGATTGATGATATAGAAGATAAGTTCGACGATGCCATAGAAGAGATAAGACCAATAGAGATTAAATTGAAGAAAAAGGACATTAGACTCGTTTCATTCGGGTTGCTGTGGATACCTGTCTTAAAGGTTGATTTTGTTGATAGAGAAAAGTATTTTAATACATACACAGCAGAACTTATTGACTAATGAGATGCATATTTGTGTAATTATTACAGAGTTCTACATTCTCTATCCCCTCCTTTGAAAAAGGGGGGATAGGGGGGATTATTAGAGGGACATTCTTGTGAAAGGAGATACTTGTCGGGAGGCAAGCAAAAATTAGTTAACAATCTTAAAAATAAAAAGATGAAAAAATTGGCTAAATATTTTTTACAGTACTTAGTTTTTATAAGGAGGTAACCGTGGGTGAGAAAGAGGTTTTAAGCAAAGCAAAACAACTTGGAATTACAATAGGTAAAAGTAAGGTATGGAGAGATTTCAATAAGGCAACTGAAAAATTCAAGAAGGATAATAAAGTACAGAAACTATTGAAAGATTTACAGGAAAAGGAGAAAAAACAGGAGGAAAAGCTAAAGAAAGGTATACCAGTAGAGATTGAGGAAAAACATGACATAAAGAGATTAGAGAAAGAGCTCTCGGAATCTAAAATTTTTGTGAATTTCATAACCACTGAAAACCATTACCTTTC
>SOIS01000228.1 GCA_004375965.1 Candidatus Cloacimonadota bacterium
CCTGTCATTGCGAGCCCCGTAAAATTGGAAAAAGTTCTGCAAATAATGGTATTTAACGGGGCGACCGACCGTAGGGAGCGTGGCAATCTCATATTAAGAGAGGGCGAGTATGAGATTGCTTCGGTAGAAATTATGAAAGCATATTCGCAATGACATCTTTGTCAGCTGCTGTGTGTTTCTTGAGTTTAAAAAAAACTCTTTAAGTCTCTTCGAATCCCTGTTTTAATAGTTTTGGTTGGGTTTGAGGGGATTTACAGCGATAATCAGTGTTAATCTGTGGCTAATGAAGTAGGGGGGAGGAGAGATTAGAGGATGTATTTAGAGAGGTCTTCGTCTTCGACAATATCCTTTAATTTCTTTTCTACAATTTCCTTTGTTATGGTGATTTCACCATACTGGACGTCAGGAATATCAAAAAGGTAATCGTCGAGCAGTGCTGAAAGTATGGTGTGCAACCTTCGTGCTCCTATGTTTTCTGCCTTCTCATTAACTTTAGCTGCGTAGTGTGCTATCTGTGCGATAGCATCAGGGGTGAAAGTAATCTTTTCATTCTCTGTGTCAAGGAGGGCAGTATACTGTTTTATTAGTGCATTTTCAGGTTCAACAAGAATTCTTCTAAAATCATCTTCTGTAAGACTGTTCAATTCCACCCTTATAGGGAATCTACCTTGAAGTTCAGGGATAAGATCTGACGGTTTTGTCATATGAAATGCACCAGCTGCTATGAAGAGGACATGATGTGTTCTTACAAAACCATACTTTGTCATTACTGTTGAACCTTCTATGATGGGAAGAAGGTCTCTTTGAACACCACTTCTTGAAACATCAGGCCCACCTTTGTATCCTTTACCGGCAATCTTATCTATTTCATCAACAAATATTATTCCTGAATTTTCGACTCTGAGTTTTGCTTCATTGATTACAGCATCCATATCTACCAACTTTTGAATCTCCTCCTGCATAAGGATTTCCTTAGCCTCTTCCACAGTTACCTTTTTGGTTCTCTTCTTTTTCGGGAGAATGTTTTCTATCATCTCCCTAAAGTTAATATCCATCTCTTCCATACCTAATGGTGGAATTACTGCAGTAAAACCTGTAGCTGCCTCTTCAGTATGTATCTCGACCATTCTCTTCTTTAAGACTCCATCGTGGTAGAGTTCCCTTAATTTTTCTCTTGTTTGTTTCATATTTTCTTTATCGTCCATGGTTTTTTTTGGGATAGGAAGAAGAAGGTCGAGAAGTCTCTCTTCTGCTCTCTTTTCCGCTTTCTCTTTTACCTCTTCCGATTTCTTTGATTTTACCATGTTTACAGAAATGCTTGTGAGATCCCGGACCATTGATTCTACATCCCTGCCTACATATCCAACTTCTGTAAATTTCGAAGCCTCTACCTTTATAAAGGGTGCCTCTGCCAAATTTGCAAGCCTTCTTGCTATTTCTGTTTTTCCTACACCTGTTGGACCAATCATAATGATATTATTGGGCATAATTTCTTCTCTCAACTCTTTGTTTACCATCTGTCTTCTGAATCGATTTCTCAAAGCGATAGCAACTGCCCTCTTTGCCTTATCCTGTCCAATAATATATTTTTCAAGTTCTTTTACTATTTGTTTTGGTGTTAGAGAACCCACCTTGCTGAAAAAATTATTTTTTCTCTCTTCCATAAGAAAACTATCCTTTTTCTTTTTTTAAGTATTCATCTACCCTTTTTGCTATTCCTTTGCAGCAAAGCCCTAAATTTTCTCTGAGCAATTCTGGATTTCCATGCTCAACGAACTTATCAGGAATTCCAATATTTAAGATTCTTTTCTTTGCATTGATCACTTGCAGAAATTCTAAGACTGCACTCCCAAATCCAGCATTTACCGCATTTTCCTCTACTGTTACAATCAGTTTTTTACCCTCCATCTCTTTTCTTATTAAAGCATCATCGATGGGTTTTATAAACCGTGCGTTGATGACAGCTGCATCTATACCTTTTTCTGAAAGTATCTTTGCAGCGTCGAGTGATGGATAGACCATTGAACCCACAGCAATGATAAGAACATCCCTACCCTCTTTTAACAACTCCCCTTTTCCAATAGGAGTCTTTTTAGGTTTTTTCTTTTGTGGTAGGCCATAAACATTTCCTCTTGGATACCTTATTGCAATGGGTCCTTTTCCATAATTTACTGCAGTATAAAGCATGTTCTTCAGTTCAATTTCATCCTTTGGTGCCATTATGATCATGTTGGGAATTATTCTCAGGTACGAAAGGTCAAATGTCCCATGATGTGTTGGACCATCTTCCCCGACTATCCCGCCCCTATCCATGCAGAATATTACAGGAAGGTTTTGAAGGCAGACATCGTGAATAAGTTGGTCGAATGCCCTCTGGAGAAATGTTGAATATATTGCGACAACCGGTTTCAGTCCCTCAGTTGAGAGTCCAGCTGCAAAGGTAACAGCGTGCTGTTCAGCAATACCTACATCAAAAAAACGTTCTGGAAATTTTGCTGCAAAATTATCAAGTCCTGTCCCTGTGGACATAGCAGCCGTTATCGCAACGATCTTACTATCATTTTCTGCAAGTTCTACTATTATGTCTCCAAAAACCTTTGAGTAAGAGGGTGGACCATTTCCTCGTTCAGAAAGGCCAGTTGTTCTATTAAATTTTCCCAAACCATGGAAGTGAGTAGGGTCACCCTCAGCTGGCGAGTAACCCTTACCCTTTTTTGTAAGTACATGGACAAGCTTTGGTCCCACAATTCTTTTAACCTTTGAAAAGATATCTATGAGGTCTGAAATATTATGTCCATCGACCGGTCCAAAATACTCAAATCCAAGTTCTTCAAAGAGCATCGTAGGGACAATAAGGTTTTTTAAACCGTCTCCAATCTTGTGTGCCAGTTCCTTTATCTCTTCACCAACAATAGTACTGGGCAGTTTATTAATAAGTTCCCAAACATCGTATCGTAGTTTGTGATACGTGGGTATAGATGATATCTTTGTTAGATACCTCCTGAATGCCCCCACATTCTTTGCTATAGACATCTTGTTATCATTCAAAACTATCATTATATCCTTTTTTAGATGACCGGCATTGTTTAATCCTTCAAACGCCATACCTCCTGAAAGTGCGCCATCACCAATAACAGCAACAACCTTAAATTTTTCTCCTTTTAGTTCCCTAGCTGCAACGATACCGAGTGCAGAAGAAATCGATGTACTTGCATGCCCTGTTCCAAAAACATCATACTCGCTCTCTTCCCTTCGCGGGAAACCGCTTATTCCACCATACTGTCTCAATGTATCGAATTCTTTTATTCTTCCTGTTATAAGTTTATGTGCATATGCCTGATGACCAACATCCCAGATTATCTTATCTTTCGGTGCTTCAAAAACATAATGTAACGCAATCGTTAACTCTATTACACCAAGACTCGGAGCAAGATGTCCGCCTTTTTCTGATACAACATCTATTATCTTCTCCCTTATCTCCTGGGCGAGTATCTTTAGTTCATGGATGTCGAGTTTTTTTAAATCCTCAGGTGATGCTATATTTTTAAGGTATGTCATCTTTAAAATATTCCCGTTAATCCCTCAGGATTTAATATGCCCTGTTGACAATAAATTCAGCGATGTTTTCCAATTTAATTGTGTCCCTGTGCTTCAGTTCATTATGAAAAATTGCTTTTGTTTTCTCAAGTAGTTGTACCGTTTTTTTTCTCGATTTTTCCAACCCGTAAACAGCAGGATATGTAAGTTTCTTTTTTACAGCGTCCTTATGCACACTTTTGCCCATGGTTTTCTTTGTGCTTTTAACATCAAGGATATCGTCAACGATCTGAAAGGCAAAACCAAGTAAGTCTCCTATTCGTTTTATTGAATTAACTTCATCCTTATACGCATCCGCAAGGATTGCGCCAATTACCATACAAACAGAGATAAACTTACCTGTTTTATGGGAATGGATATATTTTAGTAAATTTTTATCTTTATTGTCTGAAGTGGAGATTATATCCATCACCTGACCGCCTATTATACCATCAGTCCCGACAGCTGAAGAGATCATTTTATTTACTTTCCAGATTTTCTCTGCGCTTACTTTTGTCTTCTGCAGAACCTCAAAGGATTTTGCAAAAAGTGCATCACCTGCAAGTATAGCAATTGCCTCACCAAACATTTTATGACATGAGGGCTTGCTTCTTCTGAAATCATCGTTATCCATTGCTGGAAGGTCATCATGAATTAAAGAATATGTATGTATCATTTCGACAGCACAGGCTGATGGTAGTATCTTATTTATCCACTTTCCTCCTGTAGCCCTGTACGTTGAAAGGAGCAAGATAGGTCTCAATCTCTTCCCACCTGCAAAGATGCTGTATCTCATAGCTTTTGTGATTATTTCAGGTTCTGCGTTCTCTGGTAAAAATTTGTCTAATGCACTATCTATGATTTCTCCCTCTTGGGCAAAGAATTCTTTTATGTTCATTTTACTTCAAAATGAAAATCAGAGAGTGAAAAGGTTCCATCAGAGTTTTTAATCAGTTCTTTGATCCTTTTCTCTGCACTTTCAAGTTTTTTCTTACAAACCTCTGCTGTTTGAATCCCTTCCTCAAAAAGATTGATTGCATCCTCAAGTGATACATCTCCCTTTTCAAGGGAGGTTACAATCTCTTCCAATCTCTTTAATGCAGATTCGAACGAAAGCTCTTTTTCTTTCATACTAAATTAATATCAAATTTTTTGTTGTGTGTCAAGTAAATTTAGCAAAACTGTTTCCTATTCTCTGATGGAGATATTCCTAAATACCAGTAATTACTATTATTTGTCAGCTGTTTCATATTTTGTGATGAATAAAGATACATCTTTCATCTGATTTGTCTCTTACTATGTATTTACTGAATTCTGTTCCATTCAATAAATAGGAGAAATTCAATGTTAAGTAATAATAATTTAAATAGTTAGTTTGTAACTTGAACTATCAATACACATGAAAAACTTTGCTATAGGTAGTTTATCATGTCTTATGATTGATAACAGATTTTGTCTAAGCGTAACAGAATATAAACAGACTCTTAATTCTTTCTTGACAATAAAAGTTTTTTACTGTATAATTTAAAGCATTGAATAACAAAAAATCTTATCGCAGAGTTATTGAAACACTGAGAAACCTTCTCATTAAGGCAAGGTATCATGAGGCATTGAAGGTATATCTTCAGAATGTGGGGGAATTTAATGATATGCCTGAGCTTCGGAATATTGGCGGAGATGTTCTGAACAGGCTTAACAAAAAAGAGGAAGCAATTCTCGAATATGAAAGGTGCATTGAGCTCTATAGGGCAAAAAAACTCTATGCAAATGCTATTGCGATTGCTAAAAAGATTCTAAGGATTGGTTCCCACTATGAACATATTTATGCAGTTCTTGGGGATGTTTATTTGGAGGCAGGTCTTGTAGGTGAAGCAATCCAAAACTATCTTGAATACGCAGAAAGAATGAGGAAATCTACAGGTCATGCCCATTTAAAAGAAACATTCGGTAGAATTACTGAACTATTTGGTGAAAAAAACAAAGTTCTTCTTCAGACCCTTTCTGGCTATCCAGAACTCAAAAAAGAATTCGACAATTTTCAAAGAGAGAGAGAAAGCTTAAAAGGAACACAAAAAGAGAATCTCCTGGAGATGATAAAAAGAGACCCTGAGTATGCAACCTTCAGTAAATTGGTGGAGGTGGAGTTACTGAGGTCTCGAAGGTATATGCGTCAATTTTCAATATTCACTATTGAAACAAGTTTATTTGAGACACAAAGTGAAAATCGTTTAATTGATATGGAGAAAATGTTTGGAATTGTAAAAAATAACCTGAGAATGATAGATTATCTTTTCTTAAACAGCAACGACTTCTTTTATGGACTGCTACCTGAAACTCCATCAGACGGTGTATTTATTCTGAGTGATCGTCTTGCAAACAAACTGAAGGGACTTTACCAGATAAAGGTCTCGATGCGATGGGCAACATATCCGAAGGATGGTCAGAAAATTGAGACTTTACTTACATCATTGCAAAAGAGCGGACAAGTATATTTTAAATAAGGTTTCTAAGAAATACCAAGAGACCTTTTGATTACATAGATTTAACTCTCTGTCACCCCTGAATTGGTATAAGGTAGTCAAACAGTATTTTTATCTGCGTAATTTAAACTTCAATCTGTAAATCAACAATAAAAAGCTTGACTTTTTATAAATTTTCTATAATATAAATCATACGGGGCGTGGCGCAGTCCGGTTAGCGCGCCTGCTTTGGGAGCAGGAAGTCGGAGGTTCAAATCCTCTCGCCCCGACTCTTAATAGCTCGAATGAGAAAATTTGTTATTGAGTAATTGGGTTATTAACTGCATTTAGTCAAAAGGGTGTCATTGTTAGGTGTTTTCTTACAGCTTCGCGTTTGTTTACAGCCGAAGGCGTTTGAATAACAACGTCGTGTTTGTTTAACAGCGTAGCGTTTTATTCCAAAGGTAGCCGCAGGCTTTACCCCGTGTAATACAAAACTTTTGAGGTGATATATTATTACACAGGGTTTACCCTGCGTAATCCTTTTTATGTCATATAAGTTGTCAAATAAGACACAAATTGAAAGGAAAAAATATGAAAAAATATTTTAGTGAGACGAGAAGCCCGTTGGTTTTTCCAAGACCTGTTGCACTTGTTACATCTCATTCAGATAAAGGGGATAACATTGTTACCCTGAGCTGGGTTGGGACAGTCTGTTCATCTCCGCCTGTGGTTGCAATTGGGATAAGGAAAAACAGATTCTCTTTTTCCCTTATATATAAAAGCGGTGAATTTGTCATAAATATACCTGAAGCAGACCTTGTTAGAGAAGCAGATTTCTGCGGAACGAGGTCAGGTAGAGAAGTTGATAAATTTGATAAAACAGGGTTAACGAAAGAGAAGTCAAAAGTGCTAAAGGCTCCTTTAATAAAGGAATGCCCAATAAACATTGAATGCAAATTGATAAGGACTGTGGAACTCGGAAGTCATACTCTTTTTCTTGGAGAAGTAGTGGGAACTCATATTGATGAGAAGATACTCAGAGAGGAAAAATTTGACGATAAAAAATTTCAACCGCTTGCGTACCTTTCCCCTCACTATTTTACAGTGAAGAAAATTGAGGGAGAGTACGGCTTTACAAATAAATAATTTGAAGACAGAGGACAGAATGAGAGTGAAACGGTGAAATGGACAAGTTGAAAGTAAAAAGTAAAAAGTAATAAAATTACTTCGTCTGTAATAAAACATAAGAATGAGAGAATGAGATTGCTTCGGAAGAAATATAAAAGTACACTCGCAATGACAGACTAACGAAAAACGTTATTAACGAATTAACAATTTAAACGAGGTTATTATAGTAGGTAGAAATCAGTTGACAGATGAAAGATATGTATGATGGATATTGAAAAGGTTCGAGAGCTTTTCCCAATTACGAAAGGAAAAATATATCTTAATCATGCATCTGTCGGTCCTTTAACAACAAGAGCACGGGAAGCTATGGAAAGGTTTCTTGACGTCCAAATAGAAGGAGATGTAACAAAGGAGTTACTTGAAGGTGTAGAAGAGACAAGGGAACTTGCTGCGAGGTTATTAGGGGCAGACCCTGGTGAAATAGCTTTTGTCAAAAACACATCTCAGGGATTGATTATCCCAATAAATGCTCTTGATTGGGAGAAGGGTGTGAATGTTATACTAAATAAGGATGGTTTCCCAGCGAATATTTACCCATGGATATACGTCCTCCCTGATGTTGAAAAGAGATATATTGAACTAAAAGGTTGTGAAAATTTCATTGAGAAATGTAGTTCAGTAGTTGATGAAAGGACTAAGGCAGTAACAGTTGACTGGGTTGATTTCCTAACAGGTGAAAGGGTAGATTTAGAAAGTTTGTGTAATTTTTGCCAAAAGAGGGGTATCTTGCTTTTTGTTGATGGGATTCAAGGACTCGGCGCGATAAAAATAGACCTTTCAACAATTAAGGTTGATTTCTTTTCATCAGGTGCAAGTAAATGGCTCTTTGGTCCACTGGGAATAGGTATTATGTATATTTCAAAGAGGGTTCTCGATAGGTTAAAACTAACCAATACAGGTTGGTTAAGTGCTCAATGGGTTGATTTTAATAACTTCTCCGAGTTACCGCCATTAAAAAACTCTGCTGCTCGTTACGAAGAGGGGACAAAAAACCTAATTGGTATCTTTGGACTGATGGAACATCTTAAACTTATTCTTGAAATAGGCCCAGCAGAGATAGAGAAAAGGATTTTTCATCTCAGAGAAATTCTTATCAATGGTCTTAAAGATAAGGGTTGTGAAATCCTCTCTCCTATAAGTAAGAAGAACGGTTCAGGTATTGTAACATTCAAGCATGTAAAAACCGATTCGGAAGTTTTGTATGAGGAGTTAATTAAAAAAAAGATTATCGTATCACTAAGAAGTGGATGGATAAGGGTTTCACCCCATTTCTACAACACAGATGATGAAATAAAAGAATTATTAAACAATGTATAATAGATGAAAAAATGAAGCCATCTGGTGATTGAGTTATTATATGGTTTCGTTTGGATCATTTATATCGTTAATAACATTTCGATCGTAAAAAACTAACGATAAATAACTATGATTAATCAAAAATATAACACAATTAACAATTTAATTTTCACTTTCCCTTTTTTTCTTTCTCTTTTATTCTTCTGCCTACTCCCTACTCCATACTCCCTACTATGTGTTAGGAGGTGGTATGAGTAAATACACTGAACTTATCCCTACTATCAAAAAAGCAGTTTATGCAGGCGGAGAGATACTGCTTGAGAATCTTGGTAAGCTCTCCCAGATGGATATTGATATGAAGGGGAAAAATGATTTTGTAACAAAGGTTGACAAGGAATCAGAAAAATGCATAATTGGTATTTTGAAAGAAAAAACGCCTGACTTTGATATTTTAACAGAAGAAACAGCACCTGTTGATATGAAAGGTGAATTTAGATGGATTATTGACCCGCTTGATGGAACAACGAACTACATACACAACTTTCCCTTTTTTGCTATTTCTATTGCCCTCGAAGAGAAAGGGTCAGTTGCTCTTGGCATGGTATATGATCCGCTAAGAAAAGAGCTTTACTTTACTGAGAAAGGAAAGGGTGCTTTTCTTAATAATGAAAGGATTTCTGTCTCAAAACGAAGGACATTAGACGAGTGCTTTCTTGCAACAGGTTTCCCTTTCAGGGCACACAGTTACATAGATGGCTATCTTAAGGTTTTCAGAGAGATGTTTCTCAATTCAAGCGGTGTAAGAAGGGCAGGTTCTGCTGTCCTCGACCTCTGTTATACTGCTTGTGGCAGGCTTGATGGTTTCTGGGAGATGAAACTCTCCCCATGGGATGTTGCAGCTGGAAGTTTATTAATAAAGGAAGCAGGTGGAGAAGTATCTGATTGGGAAGGTGGGGAAGACTATATATTTTCTGGTAATATTGTTGGCAGTAATGGACATATCCATAACAAAATGCTTTCTATTATCAAAGAACACTTTAGATTCTAATTCCTTATTCTCCATTTATACTATTTCATACTAACATCACATTCTTCTAAAGGAAAAATAACCTACCTGTCATTGCGAGTGAACGAAAGGGGTCAGACCCCTGGTTACGGGCATACACGCAGGGGTCTGACCCCAATATCTTGCGAAGGAAAGCAATCTCGGTTTTTCCTTGACTTCTCTCCTCCTTTTTTATATTATTGGTCAGTGAAATGAGGGATTTGTGGGAGAGTTAAGGAGGTGAATGATGTATAGAAGAGTAAAATCTATTAGATGTCTGTTATTTAGCGGTGTAAGAAGTGTTCTTTTTGTTGTGATGGCACTTTCTCTTCTAAGTGATTGTAAGAGAGAGTTAAATGAAAATCAGGAGACTACGGGGAGAAAAGAAACATTCTTTGATCATGCCAGAGAGGAAATGGTCAAGGCTCAGATAAGGAATAGGGGTATAAAGGATGAGCGGCTGCTAAGGGCGATGCTTAAAGTCGAAAGGCACAAATTCGTTCCTGAAGAGATACAAAAATTTGCTTATATCGACCGTCCTTTACCTATTGGAGAAGGACAGACCATTTCACAACCATATATCGTTGCTCTGATGACCGAATTGTTAAAATTAAATGGAGATGAAAAGGTTTTAGAAATCGGGACTGGTTCTGGTTATCAAGCAGCCATATTAGCTGAACTTGCCAGAGAGGTCTATACGATCGAGATATTAGAACCGTTAGCTATGCAAGCAGAGAAACTTCTTCAAGATTTAGGCTATGAAAATATTACAGTCAAATGTGGTGATGGATATATCGGTTGGGAGGAGTATGCGCCTTATGATGCAATTATCGTAACCTGTGCGCCACCTTATGTTCCTCAACCTCTCATTGACCAGTTAGCCGAAGGGGCAAGGATGGTTATCCCGGTGGGTACTGCTTGGCAAGAGTTGAAGTTAATAGAGAAACTTAATGGACAGATAAAAATTTTCGATACCATTCCTGTGAGATTTGTGCCAATGACCGGGGAGGGAGTAAAAAATGGACAGAATTGATTTTTTCTTAACACAATGATATTTGTTCTATAATATGTTGCTATGAAATCTATAATTTCTGTGTAAAAAAATTATGATTTTGGCAACAGAGCAAGAAACTGTATAACCTTATGTTAAGTCTCTAAGGAGATTAAATGAGTCAGGTTGAATTGGTTTCATTCAGGCGTATCGACCTCGAGGGAGAAGGCGATATTCATTTTC
>SOIS01000209.1 GCA_004375965.1 Candidatus Cloacimonadota bacterium
GTTAAATCGTTTTCATATCTTATTCCTAAAGCAATTTTACATTCTTTTTCTGCCAGCTGGAGACTACAAATGGTGCGGTCACCGTTCAGAATCACTCAGGCAGCGTAGATATTGATGTAGAAAATGGTCCGGTCAATTGTGACCTTATTTTGTTAGACACTGGTGAATCGGTAGACCTGCAGATGTTAAATGGCAATGTCATGCTTTCTCTCCCATCCGATGTCTCAGCCACCTTTGACGCACAGACCGTGAATGGCGAGGTTACAGTCACTGGATTCGCATCGATCAACTACTCAATAAACGAACCTACCCACAAAGCCGGCACAATCGGGTCCGGCAACGCTACTATCACCATTATCACCACCAACGGAGACATCACCATCCGCGCCCGCTGAACGGGTTGAGAATCGAAGGAATCGCCCCCCGTTAAATAACGTTATCCTCTCTTGTAGTGTCTATTTAATGGGGCGAGTTCCTCTTCTTTGCTCATTGACCTCGAAGCAATCTAATTTTGGTTACAGCGAAGTGTTTTTTTATTGACATAACTTACCAGTTTTGGTAATATATAGAAATGAAAATTGCTGAGATAGTAAGTTTATTTCGGGATAGACCATTTTTTGAGGCTGGTGAGGTTAGACTTGCTTTCAATGAACCTCCTTTACAGATTGAAGCACGCCTATCTCGCTGGGTGAATGAAGGTAAAATTGTACAACTTCGAAGGAAAAGGTATCTTCTTGCTGAGGAATTCCGCCGTAAAGAAGCATCTATTGGCTACATTTCTAATTACCTATATAGACCTTCCTATATAAGTTTGAGGACCGCATTAGAAATATATGGGTTAATCCCTGAAGCTGTAAAGATTCAGGAATGTATAACCACAAAGAAAACTGCTGAATGGAAAACCCCAATAGGAATATTCAAATACTATGCCATTAAAATGGAACGTTTCTGGGGATATCAAATTTATCCGGAAAATAGCGGAAAAAACCTTCCGGAACAACAACAATTCTTGCTGGCAGAACCTGAGAAAACGCTTCTTGATCTTTTTTATTTAATGAAAGGTGAGTGGACTGAGGAACGGATTTATGAAATGCGGTTTCAGGGGCTTGATATAATCAAAAAAGAACGGTTACAGTTGTTTACCAGGAGATTTGACAGTCCCAAAGTAATCCAAGCAGTTAACCGTTTTCTTAAATTATACTTCACAGGAGAGAATTAAGAATGAAAGAACTGGCATTAACGATTGCCAAAAGAGAATTGAATAAAAGAGACGCAATCAATCGCCTACGTGAATATCTACAACATCTTTTACTTAGAGAACTATTTGAGCAGAACATAATGGAAGAATTGGTCTTTCATGGTGGAACCGCACTTCGAATTCTTTATAATCTTAGAAGGTTTTCAGAAGATATTGATTTTCATCTAAAAACGAGAAACTTTGATTTTCATATTGAGTCTATTGTAGAAACTCTTATTAAGAATCTTGAATATCAAAACTATCAGGTATCTTATAAAAACCAGGTAACAGGTGCTGTTCACTCCAGTATGATTAAGTTTGAGGGTATTCTCAATGAAGCCAATCTGAACCCACACCCAAAAGAGAAATTGAGTGTTAGGTTTGAAGTTGACACAAATCCTCCAAAAGGATTTAGTACAAATTTTACACTGGTGAATGAATATTTTCCGTTTGGTGTGATTCATCATGATCAGAATTCATTTATTGCAGGAAAGTTGCATGCAATTCTTCAAAGGTCATATACAAAAGGACGAGATTTTTATGATATCTGGTTTTTCCTTAGCCGATGGAAGGATGTCCAACCAAATCTCAAATATTTAAATAATGCCCTGGAACAAACAGGATATGGTGGTAAAGAAATAACAGAAAAGAACTGGGTGAATGTTACATATGAATGCATTGGTTCAACTGATTGGGATCAGGTTGTTAAGGATGTCGGACCTTTTATCTTGCAAGAACAAGACTTGAAACTCTTCAAGAAAGAAATTCTTTTAGATTTACTGAGTAGGTTAAGAGGATAGAAGAAGCAGAATTTGAAAAAAGCAAATTATAAAACCTTTACCTTTGAAGTATTTATTGAAAAAAAAGAATGTAATATCAAGCTATATCTTACATCTTAGCCTGACACCAATACCCACCAATACCGCCTTTAAGTATATGAGAGTATGTATTGTATGTTTTTTGATTTTCTTTTTTAGTAATGAGCTTATGGGCTGGCAAAAATCAATATTGTATAATTCTGATAATTTTCAGCCTATTGTAAGTACAGAAATTCCTCAAGGGTCCTCAGAAGATGAAGTGAATATAGATAGTACATCTAAAATTGATAATTCAAATCAAAGTTATAGTTATTCTATATCACCAATATTAGGTTATACATCTGATCTGGGAATAATAGTTGGTGGAGCATTTTTTCTGTATACCGAGAATGACCCTGGCAGTTATTTTGATGTCCGATTAATGCTTGGATTTGATCCATTTAATTTTCAGTTTTTATCATCTTATAAAAAGGAGCGAATTTTCAAAAATACAGATTTTGAGATAAGAGGGAGTTATACAACTTTTTTTGAGAGTTATTTTGGTGAGGGTAGTAATACAGATGTAGATGATTATATGAGGATTTATGGGAGTCATTATTCCTTAAATTCATATGTGCGCTTCTTCATCAATGACAAATTCAGTGTAACAGGAGGGTTCGATTTTAGAGGAAGGGTGGAAAGTAGTATTCGAATGAATGAGGAGAAGGATGTTATTCTAAAGGATACAAATAATGTTAACATAAGACTCTTTCCTGATGAGAATACATTAGCTTTGAATCTTGGTCTACATTTTGATGATCGTGATAATATATACAGTACAACTAAGGGTAGTTTACATGAAATTGGTGTTTCCTATGTTCCAAGTTTATTCAGCAATCTTGATATAGATAATGGTTCTTTACAGATAGAAGCTGAAAGCCGTTGGTTTAAGTCCTTATTTCTGCGTGATTTAGTATTAGCGGGGAGAATAGCTGGAGGATATTCATTAAATGAACCAAGTTATTTGTATCGATATAAGTTGGGCGGTTCGAATGTATTGAGAGGTTATTATCATAATCGATTTAGAGGGAAATACTACTATATTTTGCAGGCAGAGGTACGGTATCCAATATGGAAATCCATATCAGGTGTTGTTTTTACTGATATAGGAGATATTACAGACAATGATTTCAAAACCCCTAAGTTTTGTTATGGACCGGGTTTGAGACTTGGTCTTCCTCCTGACTATTTAATAAAGGTACGTTTAGACATAGGTTTCGCATCCGACCAGTGGAGTATCTTTTTCACCTTTGGGCAATCGTTCTAAAGAA
>SOIS01000257.1 GCA_004375965.1 Candidatus Cloacimonadota bacterium
TTTATTCTTCACTTCGGGAGATGACACTGTATCCATAACCTTGTGCTATCGCCCTCTGTATCGCCTTACTTGAATAGAGGAGCACTCCAGAACCATTAAATGGTCGGATTGTTGTATGTGAATCTCCTTCTGTAGCAACAGCGCCCAGGATCCATACATTTCCATTGAACTGCATATCTAATTGTGAATAGATTAAGCCCCTGGCAAAAAAATGTCCTGTTTGCTTAATCTTACCGGTTACCCATAGAACTCCTGTAAAATTAGTGACTTCAGAAAGATAGAGATCACCCTCACACTTATAAAAACCTGTAAAATTTCCACCAGCAATGGTCCCTGGACCAATATTTTGCCAGGGAAACATCACCTCAAGATCTTCCCAGCTTGATGCACCAAGTATCTGATAAAGGTAATAGAAATTCGCAACTGTTGGGTCATTTGTCCAATCAGGGTTTCCACTCACATCTGAGCGACCGCCCAGATTAATAGTATGTTCAGGTGCAGAAATGCCAGGCTTACAGCCCACTTGTGAGCATCTCATGTCAACAGCATTCTTTTCATAGTTATCTTGTTTATTAGCATGCTGTTGTTCATCATACCTGTGAACATGCCAGACAGGGTCATTTGGATCATCCGGATCATCAAAACATTCGTAATGGTTTATGCCAGCATCTGTTCCCCACGGAGTGGTAAAAAGATGCTCGTGACCGCAGCAAACAAAATCCCCTATTATTTCAATATCCGAATCACAGGACAGCGCTGCTGCAATATTTACAGGCGTTGCTTTTCTTGCTACCTCTACCCTAATCTTCCTCTGTGCATTCCAAACCGTACCTGTCGCTTCTATTACTTGTATGGGGAAAAACGTTCCATTGTAAGTTGAAGGGTCATGTGATTCTTCACACATCTTTTCCCAGTTATAATAAAAAATCTGACTTGAATCATGTAAATTAATCTTGTGATGAACAACAAGTGAAGAATGAAGATCAAGCTTCTCGGTGGTATAATCAAATCTTTGACTATCAGGGAGGCTCATCTGGACACTGCTTACATAGTATACTGGTGGATTATTTACTGGGGGATCAATGGTAAGAAGAATATATATAGTCCAGGCTGGGTTGTAATGGTAGTTCGGGTCTCCAATATAAAGTGAGTCAGATGAGTCAAGGGATAATCTTCTGATTGCCTCTGAAACACCTGCTTCTGCATAGGCACGAGAACGGATATGCCTTATCTTATCACTAACAATCTCCTCATCATTTAAAGAAAGTATCAAAATGGATGCACCAAGAAATGTTAATAGAAGTAGTATTATCAGAGAAACAACCAGTGTAATGCCTCTTCGTTTCATAAACATCGTTTACTTTCTTGTTAAATAGGTTTCCATTTTTATAGTCCAACTCCTTTTCTGTTCTGTCCAAGAGACTGATACTTGAAGCCTTGCCATCCCTGGCATTGGGTCATCATGATAAACCAAAAACCATCTCGAGTATTCGCTAGGAAGCCCATCGCTTGCATCGTATTGAACGCCATCGTGGAATGAGTTAACTACTGTTCTATAGCCCAACCTCTCAAATAACTCCATCTCTTCTTGAAGATATTCCACCCCCCTTGATCTCATATCATTTACAATAACTGACCTTCTGGAGATACTCATAAATGATGCAAGGCATAACATACCTATAGCAACAACAACCATAGAGACGAGAAATTCTGTCAACGTAAATCCCATAGGAAGTTTCGCCATAAACCCAGTAGCATGTTTGTTATCCAACGTGCTAAATCCTTTTTTCATATAGCTCTAACCTTCTTATTTTAATTATATAATTAGGCAATTTTCGTGCCAGAAACTGGTGTACTATACAATAAATACAAATGAGTAACAAAACGCTAATACCTAAAAACCAAATTTGTTTGTCATTCTTCATTGATGCTTCGGGCTTCGTTATTGACCTCATTTATCTTCATTCTTCACCAGAGGCATTTCCACTTCTACTGTAGTTCCTTTCTTCGAACTTTTTATCCTTACCTTCCCATTGTGGAGCGTAATAACCTTATAAACAATACTTAATCCAAGTCCTGCACCATCTGCTTTTGTAGAGAAGAAAGGGGTAAAAACCTCGCTCTTAATATTTGAAGGGATACCATCACCCTCATCATGAAAGAGGATTTTTACTGAATGTTTTCTTGGGTGTGAGGATGAGAGAATTGAGATGGTTCCACCGAAGGGCATAGATTCATAACCATTTTTTACTATATTTGAAAATGCCCTTTTTAATAGACGCCTATCAGCAAAAATATTCGGTAACCCTTCCATCTCGACCTTCACGCTTATGTTCTCAGGAGGGTTTTCTACCAATTCAGAGACT
The DNA here is from genome assembly GCA_004375965.1 of Candidatus Cloacimonadota bacterium. GTDB lineage: Bacteria > Hydrothermota > E44-bin80 > E44-bin80 > E44-bin80 > SOIS01. The sequence continues at coordinate 2,367 of SOIS01000257.1, forward strand.
ATATCTTTTAGTGAACAATATTCCTTTTCAAGTTCCTGAGGCTTTGCAAAGAAGAGAAATTTATTAACCACGTTGTTAAGCGCATCCGCCTCATTTTTAACTTTTTTTAGATATTCCTCTTTACCGCCCTCTTTTATTGCGAGTTTTGTAAAACCTATAATAGTACCAATAGAGTTCTTAAATTCATGTGCAATACCCGCAGACATCTCTCCAAGTGATGCAAGATGCTCTTTTAGTGAAATCTCTTTTTCCATTCTCAAAACCTTCTTTTTCTCTCTTGAATACAATCTTCCTAATTCTCTGATAGTCTCTTTAAAAGTAACAACAATCTCATCCACACTCGAGACATCCTTTTCCTTTATCTCTCTTGCTATCTCTCCCATTCTTCTGAAAGGACTTAAAACAAATAGGATAAAATATATCCCGAGTATAAAAGCGATAAAAGTGCCGGAAAGTTTTACAAATGAATTTATTTTCAAGAACCTTAAGAGAAAAGGTATCTCTTCCTCTGGAGAAAACAGCACAAGATAGAGCTGATCACCGGTTTCAGAGAAAAAACGAGACCAGTATGATGCAACCATGAAACCACCTTTGTGTTCAATCCTTAAATATGGCTTCTTCTCTCCTTTTGGAATTAGTATCCTTTCAGAGTAAGGGGATGTATCAAATATCGAACTCCCATCCTTATCAAGAATTACAATCCTTCGCAGATTGGGGTTCTCTGTAAATGTGAGAAGTCTCCTTTTTACTTCTTCTTGAGGTCGTGGCAATATCCTTGTAATTGCTTCCTGGAAAACACTAAATTCTGCCTTTTTTGAAAGCATCCATTTATATTCCATTTTTCTTATAAATGATAGTGATACAATCTCTGTGAATCCAAAAAATACGAGAAGTAAAAGGACAAAATAGATAATCTGTTTTTCGTAAGAAATCCTAAATAACTGTTTTATATTCATCTTTTTAAGTTGCTGTCATTGCGAA
>SOIS01000002.1 GCA_004375965.1 Candidatus Cloacimonadota bacterium
TTTTGATGACAGATATCCTTGATTTTTCGAAAGAGCGGAAAATAAAAAAAGAAGTAATCAACATTAATAATCTTTTAGAAGAAATAGAGAAAGGTTTCTCAAATTCATTAGATGGGATAAAATTGTTCTTTAAAAAAGATGAAAGTGTAGAGTTTATAATCTCTAATCATGAAGCATTACGATGCGTTATTTCAAATCTCATAAGGAATGCAAAGGAATCCATTGAAGAACATGGAGGAAAGGGAACAATAAAACTTGATTTGAAAAAAAATAAAGAACATTTTATTTTTGAAGTATTAGACACGGGTAAGGGAATAGAGGGAAAAAACATAAAATCCATATTCAATCCTTTTTATACAACAAAAACTAATGGAACAGGACTTGGTCTATCCATAGTAAAAAAGATTGTCGAAACTCTTGATGGTGAAATATCTGTGAGAAGCAAGCCCGGCAAGTGGACAAAGTTCAAGATCGTCTTCCCCCAGAACATAGTGCCATTAAACCAATCAGACTAATAAGACAATTATTAAGTTTTCTATTGTCTATCCCATCTTCTATCTTATTTTTTCCTTTTCATTTGACTTTCTTGAAATAGTTGATATTTTATCGTAATAATGGATAGCAACAGTAGTATTTATGACTTTTTAGAGCAAATCGTAAAAAAATACAACAGAAGAGATTACCTTGATACAGACCCCGTTTCAATTGTTCACAAAATTAAAGGAGAGAAAAGCAGAGAAACAGCTGCATTTATATCCTCTGTCTTTGCATTTGGAAACGTTAAAACAATAAAAGCGACTATTCTTAAGGTGTTACATCCAATGGGTAACAATGTTTACGATTTTATAAAACATTATGAAAAGTTGCAGCACGAGAGCTTATTAAACTCCAAAAAATCTCAAAGAAGCAAATTGTATTTATTCCAGGGAATAGGTCATAGATTTATCAAGGGAAACGATATTTCTTGCCTTGTTAATACCTTGCACTTTGTACTTAAAGAGTATGGAAGTATTGAAAACCTTTTTATGCAGTATTTCACAAAAGAAAATAATTTAAGAAAATCATTAGAAGTATTTACAAAAAATATAAGGGAAATCTACTGTAGAAATAACAGCGATTTTTGTGAAAGGACTTTAAGGTTTATGCTACCTTCACCAGAAAAAGGCAGCGCATGCAAGAGGATGAACCTTTTCTTAAGATGGATGGTACGGAAGGATGAAATAGATCTTGGTATCTGGAAAGGAATTAAGAAAAATGAACTTATCATTCCTCTTGATACGCATATTGCGCGAATATCAAAATCTCTCGGTTTCACAAAAAGGAAAACGCTGGGATGGAATATGGCAAACGAAATCACAGAAAATCTTAAAAAGTTTGATCCACTCGATCCATTAAAATACGACTTCGCTTTGACTAGGATAGGGATGCTAAAGTCTCGTATAGAATTCTTACAAATTAACCAATAACATTCCAACCTTACCAAGAGGAAAGCTGTCTATAACAGTACCATTACTCGACACTATCATTGCGCCACCAAATGCTCCACCAAGCATTTCTTTGTCTGCAATGTAGTTGGTCATAAGTGTTGTAACTCCAATAGTCTTTACCTGTTTTATGTATTCGCTTTTCTCTTCCCTATCCCATCGTTCCTGATCACACGAACCATCATTGAAACATCGTGAAAATGGGACAAACAACCAATCAGGCTTTATATCTCGTAATTGTTTTATTATATTGTCATCAAAGAGGTCACCACAAATCATGAATGCAAATGTTCCAAATGGTGTCTCCAGTTTATAGAGTTTCGTCCCCTGACAGTACACAGATGGATCTGCTTCTTTGCCATGCCACTGGGGTTGAATTCGTCGATACTTTAGACCAATCCTTCCTTCTGGAGTCATCAGTATTGCAGAGTCGTATAGTTTATCACCATCACGCTCCAGAAGACCTATTGCAAGCCAAAAACCTCGTTTACGAGTCAGTTGCGACAATACTTCAGTCACAGGTCCAGGTATAACTTGCCCGAGAGGTAAATCGTGAGAAGGAATATCATTGTTTATCAAACCAGTTAATGCCGCCTCTGGAAATAAAATTAAGTCTGCCCCAGTATCAGAAGCCTCGTTTGCCAGTTTCAGTATTTCTGTCAGATTCGTATCAGTATCAGGTAGAACACGATTTACAACAAGTGCTACTTTCATTTTTTTTATAAAGATACATTACAAAATGTATCAATTACTTTGAAAAACCAGACAGGAGCAATGAATGAGAATGCTATGTGCCCGCCTTGTTCTTTTACAAGAATCTTAATGTTTTCATTGCTTCTGGATTCCTCAACCACTGCTTCTATATCACCCTCTGGAATAACGGAATCATCCTTAGATAAAAGCATAAGCGTCGGAACTTCTATTCTCTTGATAAATTCTGTAACAGAACTTCTCTTCATCATCTCTTTCTTCTTATACCCATAGCTTTTTGCAGAATTTTCAATATATTTATCAAAAGTTCTTATACTAACACCGTAACGTAAACGTAAGCAGAGCTTGAAAAGGTTATAAATCGAGTGAAATGGTTCAAAGAATGCAGGTCTTCTATCTATATGTTGGATAGCATCATCAAGTATCATTGTAGGGGAAACAGCAATAACCCCTGAGATTACATCTTTTGCTTTTGTAAAGTTAAGTGCATTCAGAACTACGGCGCCGCCATAACTAAAACCTAAGAGAAAAATCTTTGAAGTTCTATTTTTTACTCTAAACTGCGAAGCAATCTCGAGGATGTCTTCACCCTCTAACAACCCCGCTGAAGCAGGAAAATAAGGAGAAAGAAATGCTGTTCCCAGATGGTCTCTCATATCAACGATTATTACATTAAAACTATAATCCTCGTAAAGATGGTTTGCAATATTTCTTATAAAGCGAAAATTCTTTGACTGAAATATGCCATGAACAAGAATAATCGTTCTTTTATTATTCTTCCTTTCACCTACCTCTGCTTTGAGTTTCAAACCTTTTTTTATCTTAAATATCTTTTTAGAAAATGCATTTCTTTTGTATGGATAGAAAAATGGAAGTGTTTGAGGGAAAAGAGGGAACTGCTTAACCATATTTTGAAAAATATAGGCAGGAATATCAGGCAGGGAAAAGAATATTGTTCCTAATGGTTCCCTTATTATTCTTGGATGAAAAGGAATTTCATCAATTTCACTCCATAACTGTTTAATCCTCGAGTCCTTCATCCTGTAATTTTATCAAAATGGCTTATGCGAAGTTTACCCCGTTTGAGAAGAATTCTCTTTACGGGGCAATCTCAT
>SOIS01000062.1 GCA_004375965.1 Candidatus Cloacimonadota bacterium
ATTAGAGGTCATTAAAAAAAGATTCAAAGACTCTATAATCTGGGTTTTAATCTGAGAAAATCTCGAAAGATGTTAGCTTTTTCAGCCCGAATATTTTCCCTTGACAATGTATAGACAACTTGTTATAGTTCCCGTAAACCTATTCAACCTGTAGGTTTTGCTGGAAATAGAATAATTACAAGAAAAATATATGCGAACATTAAAATTAAAGAAGGGAAATCTCGATACATTTCTTGCTAAGATTAGCGAACTTGGCGAACTCTGGGGACCGAGGAAAAAGGGTGAGGTTTATATATACGATAGAATAGATGATTTAAGAGATTTAGTTAAGGAACCGGTAATAACGTTCCTTCCTATAAAGAAACTCTTCCTTCCTCCCCGTTTTCAGATGCTTCATTATGATGGTAAGATCTACGAAGAAAACATTAACCAATTTGAACAGCGGATTGTCTACGGTGTCCCTCCCTGTGAAATACACTCACTTCTTATCTTTGATAAACTTTTTGGGCTTAAATACAAAGATCCTTACTATTTTAAGCGAAGGGAAAAGACAATAATAATAGCACTCTCCTGTACACCAAGCAGTGCCTGTCTCTGTAAGTCAGCACGAACACATGTAATAGAAGAAGGTTTTGACCTTGCGATAACAGACCTCAATGATTTTTATCTTGTCTGGGTAGGGACAAGCAAAGGGGATGACCTCATCCGAGCCGCACCAGAACTATTTGATAAAAATGTAACACAGGAAGACATCCAGAAATTTATTAAATGGAGGGAAGTTAGGGATGGAAAATTTAAAAAATCAATTGATTTTGTTACAATGCCAGATTTAATGGATCTCAATTACAATAGTCACATATGGAAAGAATTTGCAGAGAAGTGTCTCTCCTGTGGTGCCTGTTCGATGGTATGCCCGACCTGTAATTGTTACGATGTTATAGATGAGATTGAACTCGGTGACAATTCAGTTAATAGAGAAAGGTTCTGGGATTCCTGTATGTTCAAAGAATACTCTATGGTTGCAGGTGGACATAACTTCAGGGAAGCAAAGGCTGAGAGATTAAAATTGTGGTATACACACAAACTAAAATCTTTCACTGACGCGTACAAAAAATACAGTTGTGTTGGGTGTGGTAGATGTGTTATTACCTGTCCTGTTGATATAAATATTTTGAGTGTTGTAGAGGCACTCCTTACAGGAAAGGTTGATAAAGATTCTCTTCTTACGGAGAAAGGTAAATGACAAATCCATATTTTCCCGAACCAGCAAGGATAGTAAGGAAGTACGAACTTACAAAAGATGTGAGGTTTTTCCAGGTCAGGTTTATTGATACTGAGAGGGCTCTCTCTTTTGATTATAAACCTGGACAATTTATGATGTTTTCAATCCCTGGAACAGGGGAGGCTCCTTTTTCTATCTCTTCAACACCATCACGACCAGGTTTACTGGAGTTTTGCATACGAAAGACCGGAAGATTAACAGAAGCACTTTTTAGGCTTAAAGAAAATGATGAAATAGGAATCAGGGGACCCTATGGGAATGGCTTTCCTATTGATGCAATGAATGGTTTTGACCTCTTTATCATAATTGGAGGTCTTGGTGCAGCACCATTAAGGTCTCTTATCCTCTATTCACTGGACAATAGAGAACAGTTTGGTAGAGTGCATCTTCTCTATGGTGCAAAAACCCCTGCTGACATGCTCTTCAGGGAGGAATTCCTCGAACTCATTGATAGAGAAGATGTTGAGTGTCTACTTACCGTTGATAAGGATAACTCAGGGAAATGGCCCTGTTACACAGGACTTGTAACATCACTCTTTAATAGGATAGAAGATATAAAACCGGAGAATACATACGCCTGTGTATGTGGACCACCAATTATGTACAAATTTGTCCTTAATGAACTTGTGAAACTGAATATACCAAAACATCAAATACTGATGACACTGGAACGTAGAATGAAATGTGGAATTGGAAAATGTGGACATTGTGCGATAGAGGATATATATACCTGTATGGATGGACCTGTCTTCACATACTGGGATGTACTCCATATGAAGGAGCTTATATAAAATCAAACCCTTAATGTAGATATGAAGAAAAAGATAGGTATCTATGGATTCACAGGGTGTGCAGGAGACCAGTTAACAATCATTCATTCCGAAGATAAACTCATTCCCTTTTTTGACAAAGTAGAGATTGTTTCTTTCAGAATGGCACAGAGCAATAATAAAGAGTGCGAACTTGACATTGCCTTTATAGAAGGTTCAATAACCACGGAAGAGCAGAAGAAAAGGCTCATCGAAATAAGAAATAGAACCGACATACTTGTCCCCATTGGCACCTGCGCATGCTTCGGCGGGATACAATCCATGAAACTGGGCGATGGAAAATATATGGATAGGTACAGGAAGGTCTATGGTAATAATAAAATTACAATCGATAAAGCATTTGAATCCCTACCTCTTAATTCCTTTGTAAAGGTAGATTACTGTATCCCCGGATGTCCAATTAGCTCTCTGCAATTCTTTTCAGCTTTTACAAAACTTATAAATGACTTCCGTCCTGTTCTATACGAATTCCCAGTATGCACGGAGTGTAAATGGCACGAGAATCAGTGCCTACTGACGGAGAAAAACCTCCCCTGTCTTGGTCCAATCACAAGAGCAGGATGTGGAGCAGTATGTCTCGACCACTCCATTCCCTGTGTTGGATGCTGGGGACCCGTCGATGAGGCTAATATCGCTTACGAGTCTAAACTGTTTCTTAAACAAGGATTTTCTTCCCAGGAAATTATAAAAAAATTCAGAATGTTCGGTGGGAAGGCAAGTCAGGAACTTGTGAAGAGCCTTATTAAAAATGAGAATAAGTAAGGGATGTAAGATGGAAGATGTAGGATGTAGAATAGAGGACAGAGGACAGAGGACAGAATACAGAAAACTGAAGACAGATGGAGGATGGACGATATAGAATGGTTCCTGCGAAACGTTATTGATTGCTTCGCGAAAGAACTGTTTGGTCTAAAGTCTTATGTCTAATGTGAAATAGTAAAGTAGAAACATGAAAAAGATAGAGATTGATTTAATTTCAAGGGTTGAAGGCCATGGAGGTATCCTTGTAAAGATAGACAATAATAATGTAGAGGATGTGAAGGTAAATATATACGAGGGACCTAGACTCATTGAGCAACTCCTTATCGGAAAAGACTACTCCGAATGCCTTAATATTGTTCCACGAATATGTGCAATATGCACCTTATCACACAGATATGCAAGCATAAGGGCGTTTGAAAAAATACTTAACATTTCAATAAAAAAGAAGGTTTCACTTATGCGATACCTGATGCATATGGGAGAGATAATAGAAAGTAATTCCCTTCATGTTTTTGTGCTTGCTCTTCCTGACTTTTTTGGTTATCCATCCATTACAGGAATGCTACAGGACCATAAGGATATTATAATGTCGGGATTAAAAATAAAGGAATTTGCCAATCTCATAATGCGAAAAACATCTGCGAGGATGATACATGGAGAAAACCCAATAGTAGGTGGATTCGGGAAATATCCTACTAATAAGGAACTCAACGAAATTAAAAGAAAGGCAACTGAACTCATCCCAATGGCAATAAATGCATTAGAATTTCTCTCTTCTGTTAGCGTCCCAACCTTCTGCGAGAGAAAGGAGTTTATAACATTTATGTGCCTCAATTCAGGGGAGGAATTTGGTTTTGTTGGAGATACGGTTTTGGTTTCACAAGGCGAAGAAAGGGATATAGAAGAATATGAAAAACTTACCAATGAACGTGTTGTCTCCCATTCATATGCCAAGAGGTGTACATATAAAAATAAAACCTTCACGGTAGGGGCTCTTGCAAGGATTAATCTCCTTGGTGAAAGGTTAAAGGGTGAATCATATAACTATTTCAAGAAAATGTATAATAAAAGATGGAAGAAAAATCCACTCTATAACAATCATGCGCAACTTCTTGAGATACTTTTTGCACTGGAAAAGATACCATCCGTAGTAGATGATATAAAACGATTAAAAGATCCTGCGTTAGAAATCCCTGAAATGGTTTCTGGTGAAGCAACAGGAGCAGTGGAAGCACCAAGGGGGACACTTTACCATTACTATAATATAGAGAATGGACTCATTAAAAAGGCAGACATAATCACACCGACAGAACAGAACCTTGATGAGATGGAAAGATTCTTGAGGATTACAGCAGAGAACCTTCTCAAAAAATCAAAGAAAGAAATCGAGCCAGAACTTGAAATGGTAGTAAGGGCTTACGATCCCTGTATAAGCTGCTCCGCACATCTTATTAAGGTTGTTCACGAAACCTCATCATAAGATTTAGTTATTGGAATTATATTCCCATAACACCACTTACCTTTATCCTTTTTAATAAGTGGTGCCGGGGCGCAGAATCGAACTGCGGACACCAGGATTTTCAGTCCTGTGCTCTACCAACTGAGCTACCCCGGCTAACGACAATCTTATAGCATATTAAAGTTTTTAAGTCAAGAAAATTTTGTAGAAAATAATTTGGTCTTATGTCTTATGTCTGATTGATTACTCCTTATGCTCTTCTTCCTTCAACAATTTATCAAAATATGCGCGGATAAGATCTCTATATTCCTGTGGATACTTTTCCTTGAGTTCTCTGAGGATGTCCTTTCTTATACCTTCCTTTTCACCAAGATTCAGAGGTAATGGAGGCGGTTTCCTTACTATAATTTTTTCGGGTCTTTCCGCAACTCTCTTTTTACTGAATTCCCTCTTATGAACAGAACGTTGTGCATCAAGCATCCTTGAAAGGATTCTCTCTTCCCTTTCTACTAACTCTCTGTCAATAGCATAGTCTGAAAGTTTCTTTACTACCTCCTCCATCTCCTCAGCTATCTTACTAAGGTCACCGAGAATATCGCCCCCCTCTTCTTCTATGCCTTCTTCAACTCGTCTCAGTCTTTCTGCAAGGGAACCCTGTAACTCCGATAACCTCTGGAGTTCCCTCTGCACTTCCTGAGGGATACTACCCAAAGAGATATCCAGGGGTAGAAGTGCCTGTGTTCCTCTGTTAATTTGCATCTGTCCACTTGATATGGACTGAAGTTGTTGCAATAGTTGTGCCATACTCCCACTCCCACCGCTGGGAAGATTCTTCTTACTTTCTATAAGTTCGAGTGCTGCGTTATTTAAAGATTTCATTGTTCTTTTTGCATAATGAAATGAAAGGGATGGGTTGTTTTTTACTAAACTGTTTGCTGACGATTCAATGTTTCTCGATGCCCTCAGTAACTCTTCATCAACTATTCGTGGAATAAAGGGATTCATTGATTTAAACCTCTCAATAGTCGCAAGTGTCTTCTCTATACCATCCTTTATTGAATTCTCAAGAGCAATGATTTCCTCATTGGTTTCTTCCCGCTCTATATCCTTCATTATCTCTTCACATTTTTCAGAGAGAAAAACTATGTCTTCAATTATTGCGTTAAGTCTTTTTTCAATATCCTTCCTTCTCTGAGAAAGCATACTGGAAAGTCCAGCAGACAACATGCTTGACATCTCTGAAAGTGTCTTTCCTGCTTTTGACCCGAGAGAGAGGGATTTTGTTTTTTCACCTTGTTTCATTGCCTTCTGGGTCTCCTTAAGCTCTGGCAGGAGGTCGGAAGCCATCTTTGAAGCATTCTCAAGTGCATCCTTCGCAGTTGAGTCACTTCTCCCAAGTTCTTTTGCAAGATTTTCCATCTCTTTTGCTAAAGCACGGAGCTCATCCTCCAGTCCTTTTTCTCGTGATTGTAACTCCTTTAGCTCCTCTCCTTTTTTCCTTTCCATCTCTTTATTTATTTCCTTCTGTTCTTCTTCGAGTTCCTTTGCTTTCTCAACAATTCTTTCAAATCTCTGTTCCTGTTCTATCCGCTTTAGTATCTCAATTGTCCTTTCAAGTGCTTTTTTTATCTCCTCCTGGGAAAGTATCATTTTTTCCATCGCTTTAAGTATCTCTTTTCTGTTCATCTTCCTCAATGCTTCTTTTAATTCTTCTATATTCTTTTTTATTTTTTCTGTTTCGAGTTCTCTCATCAGTCTCTCAATCTCCCTTAACTTCTCCCGTATCTCCGGATCGCTAAGAAATGATTCATTTATCTTTTTTGTAAGGTCCTCCATCTCCTTTCTTGTTTTCTCAATATTCTCTATCAGTTCTCTCTCTTTCTTAATAATCTCTTCTACTTTCTTCTTTTCCTCCCAGGAAAGTTTCTTTGATTCCCTCAGAGAATTCTCAAGCTCTTGAAGGTCTTCCTTAAGATTCTCCAGTTTACTCGACTCTGTTTCAAATGATTCCTGTGCCCTTTCTCCGCCGCTTGCAACCTCTCTGTATATCTCCTCTGCAGTTGGAAATCTTATCGTGTATGTCTTTGTCCTCTTCGATTTTGGACCCGATATAATATCGTTATCAAAGACTTTTGCATAATATCTGAGGGTGTCACCCGGAAACAATGGAAGATTCATCAAATCCCACCTGTACTCGCATGTGCTACTTTTTTCTTTTAGATTTGATGCGACAAGAATAGTATGTTCCTCTTTCTCTTTTTCCCAGACAAGGTAAACCTTAGAGATGCCATAGTCATCGCTCACATTGACAAGTATGTCAAGTGCCAGTTCCTGCGGTAAGTCAATATCAACACCTGGTTCAACAATTTCAACAGATGGATACTCGTCCTCGTAAGAGAAGATGCGGAATAAAGGTTTTTCTGAATTTACAAGCCCCCTTTTACTCAAAAGGTTTATCGTGAATGTCCTTGTTGTATCCGCATAGAAACTACCAGAAACATTATACTCATCAATGTTAAAATCCATTACCGTCGAATCATCAAATTGCAGTTCTGCTTTTTTGAGGGGTTGAGTACTTTTACCTGATATTTCTATCTTTGTTCCCTTAATCGCATATATGTTAAAATCACTCGTCTGATAATCTTTCTCCTTCGTGTAGGATGGATAGTATAATGTAAAAATTATATTCTCTATCCGTGGATGTTCAACGACATCCACAGTGTATTCACGAGAAAAAGTATCAGAGAATTCTATGTGGTAGGTAAAAGGTTTCTCTATACTCTCAATGGTTGCTTTGTAAAGACCCTTAGGCTCTTTTTCAAGAAATACCTTCTTATCTTCAATTATTATTCTTGGTTTTGAAACACGACCAAGGATGTTCTTTAATGAAACATTGAAATTTCTTCCCCTCTCAACATAACCATTCCCGGGATAGACAATAAAAAGAGGAGAGAGAATATCCTTTTCAAAAAGAACCCTTGTAAAAGAGGGAATAAACATATAAGGTGATATGGTGAAGATAAAAAATATAGAAATAAAAAGTGAATAGAATATCCTGATACCTTTTATATGTCTATCTGTTATCATCGGAAGAGGAGGTAATGATTCGATGGTTGTACTTACATCCCTTATATTGGCATAAACAAGTTCTTTAGAGAAGAGAGGATCCTGAGGAGAACATTCAACAGCTGCAAAAAGCCTACCCTTGAAAATAGGAAATCTCTCTTCTATAAATCCCACAACGGATTTTATTTTCCATAACTCCCTGGTCTCTTTAATGAAAAAGAAGATAAAGACAAGGGGAAACAACAAGATAATAGTTCTTATAATAGTTCTGTAAATTTTTTCTATATAGAGTACGTTATCAAACAAGAGAACAAAAATAATAAACGCTGTAACAATGGATAGGGTTAGAAAAAGATAAAAAATGAAGGCGGAGAATATCCATCTCGTTCTGAATGTTATTATGCTTCTTTTAATGTGAAGAAAACTTTTTTTGTAATTATCTTCTTTCATTTGTTTCTTTGTAAATTTCTCTAAGTTCAGTCTTTTGAAGTTATATCCCCCAATAAACGTGAAAAGTGTAAAAGGAGCCCTTCTACCCAAAAGATACATTTCCCATTCTTAAGGTACATAATAGATGGTAAATCTCTTATCTTCCATCTTTTCTTGTAAACCTCCTCTGAAACAGTATAAACAACCCCTTTATAGATTCCCATCTCTTTTAAGAAATCTTTTGCTCTTTCTCTCTTTTCAGTTGATGCAAAAAGATATACCTTCCCTGAAAATCCGTTTATTGCATCCCCTGCATTCTTCAATGTTGACTTGGATGCTTCAGACTCTGTATCAAAAACAACTATCAAGACATCACCTCTTTCAATCTCTTTCTTATTTATACCGAACTCTTTTACATCAAACTCCGTATACTCCCTGACTATCAAATCTCCTGGCTTCACCTCTTCTGGAATACCCGTTTTTATAACAACCCTCCCAGTATCTGCTTGTGGTATAACTCTCTTTATCCTCACATATGTATCTCCATATCCATTTCTCCATCCTGTTATAGTATATGCGGGTTTTTCGTCAAGAGTAACTATTATGTTCCCTTTGGAAGTATCAACCGGTGGGTCAAGTCTTTTGGGATACTCTTTGAATCTTGTTATACTGTAATCGTAGTAGTAACGCTGTTTCTTTGTAACATCCGTCCCATTATCCTCAAATTTTAGTGAAATCCAGACTCTTTTACCCTCTTCCTTCTTCTCCTCAAAACGTTTCTCTCTCCATTCTTTATCCCAGAATTCTAAAGCATCATAGCTCCATTTTACTCTTGCTGGAATTCCAATACTTCTTAAGACACCAACAATAAAAATATATCGTTCAGTATCTGTTCCACTCTTTGCATTGTAAACATCTTTCGGGTTCTTCATCGGTCCAAAATATCCCTTTTCCTCAATTTTATCTATATTCCTCTCAACCCATAGGAAAATGGCATCAACTGTCTTGGTATGTTTTCCTTTTCTGAAATGCAGAAATTCAGCTTGAATTCGCTTTCTCCATGGTCCAATCTGCTCAAATAAGATTCTGTCGGATAGGAGATAGTCCTCAAGAATAGAATCAGGAATAGATGTATCCGCTAATTCCTTTGATTTTAGAACCGTCAAAAGTTCTTCTGTGAGTCCTGTTGTATCAAGGGTTACAATGTCCTTTGCGTGAAGTGAGTAATAATAATCAATAAAAACCTCTTTCAGGGTATCTGAAAGACCTTTATAAAATGCAAGCAAAGATTTTGCTCCTCCTTTTGCATTATAGAAGATCTTTATGAGTTTTTGGTCTCTTTTGCTTAACACAGAAGCAAGAGAACTATCAACAATATTTACTCTGCATAAGTGTTGCTTTTGTAAGAGATTAAGGGAATCTCTGTTGGGTTTGTATTTCGGTTTCTTTTTTTCTTTCTCTATTCTTCTTGTATAAATCCAGAAGGATGTATCGGGGATTTCCTTTTTTGCAATCTCTATCATAACTGTATCGCTCTCTTTAGAAGATGGTTTCCATAATTCATACCCTATTAGAGAGTCTTTGGATGCATAGACAAAGAGGTCTGTTTTTCCCACAATAAATGTAACAAAGCCATATTTGTCTGTCTTTTTTATTCCAACAGGAGGAATGGAAGAGTAATTGTATACGCATATTGAGACAGAAACACTTTCGACTGGTTGATCATTTTCTCTTACCCGGATGAAAAGATCTGTAATATCTGAATAGTTTGGTGTTGTGTTTATAATAGTAAATCCCTCTTCTTTTTTGTAAACTATTTCTTCTCCACCCTCCATCTCACCATATACAACTCCTTTGACAATTGCTGCTCTTTTCGAAGGAATAAAAAACCAGGCATTGTCTAAATCTGTAAGCTCTCCACCTCCAATGGAATACCATTTTCCATCAATCCATACCTCAACCCATGCATGGTTGCTGTTCGTAAATGGCCACCATGGTGAATACACCTTCCTTGCAGGAATAGAAACAGCTCTCAAAGCCTTTATGCATAAAATAGCCATTTCCTCGCATCTTCCAAATCCCCTTCTAATCGTAATGATAGCATTTTGGTCCCATCGTGCAGTCGGTTCATACTTCATTTGAGTAAATACCCATTCATTTATACGCAGGACAGCATCCCTCATATCCTTTACATCTTCAACCAAATTGTAAAGAGTATCAGCATAGAGGGCGGTGAAGTTCTCCAAAGGTTCCTGACTTACTCTGTGAGGAAGTATGTAGTACTGAAAGAGAAAATCACTTATTTTTTCTCTCCAGGAAATCCTTTGCAGGTTTCTATCCAATGCATCACAGTAGGATATAAAATCATCTGATTTGAGATTTACAAGGTCAACATCTGGCATAGAGGATAGGAGAAAATCTATCCATTCTTATACCCCTTTTTTTCAGCCTCTTCTACGAGTTTCTCAACCTCTTCCCTATTCTCCCCTGCTTTCTCGAATACCTTCTCCATCTCCAGCGGATGGGCATAACCACATAAAAGCAAACTTAATAAACTAAAAAATACAATCCTCATGTTATTATTATAATGGAAATTTTATAGAAAGGCAAGGGAAATCTTGGTGTCATTGCGAGTCCTGAACCGAAATGGAGCCTGTCCTGAGCACAAGCGAAGGAAAGCAATCTCAATGTACGGTGTTTCTGGAGTGAATTAACTCCTTTAATTTCCTCTCCCTTGATG
>SOIS01000094.1 GCA_004375965.1 Candidatus Cloacimonadota bacterium
ATATAACTCTTTAACATAACACCTCCTTAAAAATTTTTAGCATATTACTATTAAATGGTGACTGTGTCAAGTGGAAAGAGAAATTCAAGAAATCTCATACAATCCCTGTTGATAAAAAAATGAGCGGGCGACGGGAGTCGGACCCGCGACCCCGAGCTTGGGAAGCTCGTGCTCTACCAACTGAGCTACGCCCGCATCAAAAAAATAATAACAGAATAAATCCTCATTGTCAATAGAATTTTTTCTACAATTTAATTGCTGCAAACGAGCAAATCGATGTAATCAAAGTTATTGATTCAGTTATTAAAATATTGCTTGAGTTTTTTATAAAAATATGTTATTCATTATGAAAAAAAAGGAGGTATATCTGTGGATTCTTTCTATATAAAAGATGCTTCAAAATATGTAGGGAAAGAAGTTACAGTAAAAGGATGGTTATATAACAAACGCTCAAGCGGAAAGGTAAATTTTCTTCTTATCCGTGATGGAACAGGTATAATACAGTCCGTCGCAGTAAGGAGTGAAATCCCTGATGAAGAATTTAAACTCTTCGATAAAATAACACAGGAATCATCCATCATTGTCAGTGGAGTTATCGGAGAGGATAGTCGTGCACCTGGGGGTTATGAATTATCCTTGAAACACATCGAGATTGTTCAGATTTCTGAACCATATCCAATTAGTCCAAAGGAACATGGGGTTAGTTTTTTGATGAACAAAAGACATCTCTGGCTAAGGTCAAAGAAACAGCATGCAATCCTGAGAATAAGAGCAGAGGTAATAAATGCAGTACGAGATTTCTTTAATAATGAAGGTTTCATCCTCGTCGATACACCCATATTGACACCATGTGCCTGTGAAGGAACCACAACGCTTTTTGAAACAGAATATTTTGGGGAAAAGGCATATCTCACACAAACTGGCCAGTTATATAACGAAGCTACCTGTATGGCATTTGGGAAGGTATACTGCTTCGGGCCAACCTTCAGGGCAGAAAAGTCAAAAACAAGAAGGCATATAACAGAATTCTGGCAGGTAGAACCTGAGATTGCTTATGCAGAACTTAAAGATATAATGGACTATGCAGAAAAAGTTATTGTCTATATTGTCGAAAGGGTGCTAGAAAAAAGGAAGGACGATTTAATTACGATTGAGCGTAATATAAAACCACTGGAAAATATTAAGTCCCCGTTTCCAAAAATCACTTATTCAGAAGCAGTTAAGTTAATTAATGAAAAAGGAAGTTACTTTGAGTGGGGCGACGACTTTGGTGCACCACAGGAAACACTAATCAGTGACTCCTTTGATAAACCTATTCATATTTCTCATTTTCCTACCAAAGTTAAGCCTTTCTATATGAAAAGGGCACCCGAGGACGAAAAACTTGCTCTTGGTGTCGATGTGCTTGCACCTGAGGGTTACGGAGAGATTGTTGGCGGCGGTCAGAGGGAAGAGAACTTAGAAATCCTTGAAAAGAGATTAAAGGAAGATAACCTTCCAAGAAAAGCTTTTGAATGGTATCTCGACCTCCGTAGATATGGCTCTGTTCCCCATGCAGGATTTGGATTAGGGATAGAAAGAGTAACTACCTGGATATGTGGTATCCATCATATAAGAGAGAGTATAGCTTTTCCAAGATTGCTTGATAGTATCTATCCATAAACACATTTCTTAACTCTCTTTCCAATTAAAAATCGTGGAACAATTATAGAATATTTTAAGTTATACAAAATGTTATGAGAATATACTTATTCTTTCTGCTTCTTCTATTAAATCAAAATACACCTTTAAATCAGGAGTTCTCAAACGACGAACTCTTCAGGAAAGGCAATGCGCTCTATAAAGAGGGGAAGTATGAAGATGCTATTGAACAGTACAGAAAAATTATCGATGGTGGTATATTAAACGGTAATCTATTCTACAATCTTGGTAATGCTTATTTCAGAAAAGGGAAGATTGGATATGCTATTTTATATTACGAAAAGGCTCTTAAATTTCTTCCAAGAGACAGGGAACTCAATGAAAACCTTCGGTTTGTAAGATCATATACACAAGACAGAATAGAAGAGGAAAAACCACCTTTCCTCATTTTCATTCTCTATGTTTTACTTAAGTATATTTCTCTTAAAGAGTTAGCTGTTTTTGTATCAATAATCTTTTCAATAACCATAATCTGCTCAATGTTTTTTATCTTAAAGAAAAGTTTTGTACTCATAAAAAACCTGACTATCTCTTTGGTTGTTATACTTCTTTTCTCTGGTTTTCTATTATTCTCAAAATTGAGGACTGTGGATCCAAAGATGGGAATTGTCCTTGTAGATGTAGTTGATGTGAAAAGTGCACCTTCAGACGATGCAACGCTTGAATTTATTATTCACGAGGGTACGGAATTATTTATCCTCGAATCGACAAAAGAGTGGGTTAAGATAAAACTAAAAGATGGAAAAACAGGTTGGCTCACCGCCAATGCCTTTGGTCAAATCTAAAAAAATCTGATTAAACAGATTATTAAAAATGATTACACAAATTTCTTACTTTTTAAGAAATCTCCAAAATTCCTTTTGATATTATAAAAATATTACCCACAAGGTTCATGTTTTTCCCTACACTATATCCATCCTTCTAACAACTTTTTTGTATTTTAAAAAAGATACACTTGACAGAATGAGAACTCAGAGGTTTCTGAACCTGAGTTTTTATTTTTTTCAACGAACTCAAAGTTCTCTGTTTTTCCCCATTAGATAAGAAATTGTCTAACAGTGTAAATCTGCGGTTGTTTTTTTTCTTGACAAGAACAAAACTTCCCTTTATAATAAATTAAATCCAGTACTGAACATGAATCAGCTCCTGGATTATTAAATTCATGACTTCTACTGGATTGATTATAATTGGATTACTATGTTTGAGAAAAAAAATACTGAAAAACAGAGCACTGAACATCAACAAGTACCTGAGGTCTCTTTTTCAAATCTCGTATTGATGTTGGCAACAGGTACCTACACCAATTTAGGGCTAGTTCCAGACCCTCTAACAAAAAAAACGAAGAAAGACCTTGCTATTGCAAAAAATACAATCGACCTTCTCGATATATTGAAAAAGAAAACAACGGGAAATTTAGAAAAAGAAGAAGAAGGATTTTTGTTGAATATTTTAAGTGACCTGAAAATGAAATATGTTGAAATTAAAAAAAAGGAGGTAAAATGAGAACTATAGCTTTTTCTGTAGCCATTATTATTATTCTACTTACCACAGTCTCAATCTTTTCACAGGAACAAGGTAGATTACACACAGTAAGAAGGGGAGATACATTATGGGACCTCTCGGCATTCTACTTACATAATCCCTTCCTCTGGCCCTTTATCTGGCAGGCAAATACAGTAAAGATAAGTGATCCTCACTGGATCTATCCGGGTCAAAGGTTTCTAATTCCACCATATGTTACAAAGAAGGAAAAGGTTTATATAACGCGAATTCCTGAAGAGAAAGAGGAATTGAAAAAGGTGAAAAAAGTAGAAGCTGTTGTCATAGCGGTACCAATTGTTGCTGCTCAGCTTTCTTATAAAGGTGGATATATAACCAAGGAAAAGATAGAGGAGGGATATATTGTTGAATCAGAACCTAAAAACAAAGAAAATCTTATTGCTAACAACACAGTTTACATTGATTTAGGAGAAAATGATGGAGTACAAGACGGTGATATATTTACCATATTCAGATGGGGGAGGAAAATTAAGGATCCGGAAACAGGGAAATACCTCGGGAAGATTGTAAACATTCTTGGAAAATTGGTTGTTAATAAGGTTGTAGAAAATTCTTCATCCGCTGAAATTATCCAATCTTTTGATATCATTAAAAAATATGATATGATAATGCCATTTGTTCCTATAGATATTCCTTTGCGAACCGAATTAACAATACCAGAAAGTCCTATTGAAGGTCGTCTTGCTGCAGCAAAAATAGAAGGAATAACAATAATACCATTTGATATTGTATACATAAACCTTGGTGAACGTGATGGTGTTTCAGTGGGTGATTATTTTGAGATAGTGAGGAAGGGAAAGGTTGTATCTGACACGGGTCCAAAGAAAAAAGTTAAACTACCAGAAATAATTGCAGGAGGATTACAGATCCTTAGAACTTCCAGTGAAACTTCTACCTGTTATATTACAGAGATAAACGGAAATATGGATATTAAACCGGGAGAGCTACTTAGGTTAAAAGGGAAAGGGGTTGAAACGGGCAAGGTAACAGAGTTTGAAATAGAAGAGGAGTTTGAAGAAATTGAGGAAGAAGAGGAAGGAATAATTGAACCGGAGTTTTAATTATTGGAAACAAAAACATCTATTCTGAAGAAAATTTATCTTTTTCAATATCTGGATGATAACGAATTAGAACATATCCTTAATATAGCAAGTGCAAAGATTTATAAGGAAGAGGCGGTTGTTTTTAATGAGGGTGAAAAGGGCGATGCATTCTATGTTGTACTGAAAGGCTCTGTTAGGATAAGTACTGTCGTTCCTGGTGTCGGAGAGGAGGCACTTGCTGTGTTAAAGAAGGGAAACTATTTTGGAGAAATGGCACTTATTGATAACGCTCCTCGCTCCGCTGCTGCTGTTGCAAATGAAGATACCGTTCTTCTTAAGATAACCGATGCAAATTTCAGGAATCTGCTGGTGAATGATCGCAAGCTTGCATACAAACTTCTCTGGGGGCTCGTTAAAACCTTCTCGAAAAGACTACGTGAAACAGATAACAAATTAAAAAATATCCTTGCGATTGCAAAAAATTTCTAACGTGTATCAAGGAAAAAGCCCCGGACTCGAAAATGTCTGTGTTACTATCCGTATCTATTTCTTCTAACTCCTGTTTAATGCATAGTTCCCTATGCAATTAGAAAATAAAGTATTTTAGGTGGGTTACTAATACTCAATTTCATTTTCCTATGAAAGAAAAACTTACAATTCCTGAGCTTCATGAGATGACTCGAAAAGGTGAAAAGATTGCCTTACTGACTGCATACGATTATCCAACAGCGTTGATTGAGGATAGAGCAGGAATTGATATAATACTTGTTGGCGATTCAGTTGCAATGACTGTTCTCGGATATAAAAGCACACTTTCAGTGACCCTCGAGGAGATGCTCATATTCACGAAAGCAGTCACAAGAGGAGTTGAGAGGGCGTTTGTTGTCGCAGATATGCCTTTTCTTACATATAAAACTGATGTAAACACTGCAATCAGAAACGCCGGGAGATTCATCCAGGAAGGAAATGCAGATGCAGTTAAACTTGAAGGCGCAGGAATCGTAGTTCCAAAGGTTAAAGCAATTGTTGATTCAGGAATTCCTGTCATGGGACACATTGGACTTACACCACAATCAATTGGAATTCTTGGCGGATATAAAGTTCAGGGAACAAAAAAAGAAAGCGCACTAAAATTAATTGATGATTCAAAAAAATTAGAAGATGCAGGTGTATTTTCAATAATTGCTGAATCCATCCCCCGTGAATTAACACCATTCATTAAAGATGCGGTAAACATTCCTGTCTATGGAATAGGTGCAGGAGCTTATGTAGATGGTCAAATACTTGTTGTTCATGACATTCTAGGACTCTTCGAGGATTTTATCCCAAGGTTTGTAAAAAAATATACAGACCTTAGTAAAACACTTGAAGATGTCTTCAGTAGATATATCAATGATGTAAAAAATGGAAACTTCCCGGATGATAAACAAATGTATCACATGGACAAAAAAGAACTGGAAAAACTGAAGATAACCCTGAAAAAACATAAAGATTCGTTTTAGCAGTTCATTACACGTAAATTATGTAGATAGAACTGTCGTTACAAGTAATTTTACAAATTCAAATGTGAATTAATTTCCCATTTTGCGAAGTGTTTATTTCAACGAAGTATTTCCTTACAATGAAATGTTCTCGTAAAGTATCTAATTTATTCTCCACTAGTAGACTTAACTCCAATGCCAAGCATTTAATTCCAGCACGTAGCACTTTCTTCCAGTACGAAGTGCTCGTTTCCAATCCGTAGTGATTAAAATGAAAGAATTTACAGAAGAATCCATTCTGAATTATATAAAGAAAAAACTACCAAGTCCTGATGCAAGAGTCCTTGTTGGTTTTGGTGACGATGCAGCCATTTATAAAATACCTTCTGGAAAATATTCCTGCATTACTACAGATGCATTCGTAGAAAATATCCATTTTTCTCTAAAACATTTCTCTTTTTATGATATCGGTGTTAAATCACTGACATCCGCGATAAGCGATATTGCAGCTGTTGGGGGAACACCCTCTGTTGCTGTGCTTTCTCTCTTTTTACGTGAATGGATTACTGCGAAGAGCATAGACAAACTATACAATGGTATTAGGGCAGCAGCCAGGAAATACTGGGTAAATATAGTTGGTGGTGATATAGTAAAGGCAAACGAAATAGCAATTGTTTTTACAATTGTTGGAGAAATAGACAAGTCAAATATTACTTTACGGTCAGGTGCGAAACCTGGTGATATTATATGTGTTACCGGTAATCTTGGTAGTTCCTATACAGGACACCTGTTATTGGAAAAAGAAATAGACATAAATGCTTACGGTTTTCAGAATATCATAGAAAAACACCTGAGACCAGAGGCAAGGATAGAAGAGTCAAGGAAGATTTTAGAGACTGTTACTGTCCATTCAATGATTGACATATCTGATGGTCTATCTACTGATTTGCTTCACATAGCAGAAGAGAGCAGGGTTAGCGTTCATATCGAAGCAAGCAAAATACCCGTTAACGAGGAAACAAAAAGAGCAGCAGCACTTCTCAAATTAGACCCGATTGAAGCATCATTGAAAAGCGGAGAGGAATACGAGCTCCTCTTCACTATTTCTGAAACAGATTTCAAACGGTTAAAGAACGTTAAAATAGAAATTCCTATAACTGTAATTGGAAAGGTTTTTGAAAAGAGTCGAAAAAACATGATTGTCTTCCCTGATGGAACAACAGAACCACTAATCCCCATAGGCTATAACCATTTCCGGTTTCAGTGAAAGAGAGCGCGAAGGTGAGTAGGAGAAAGGGCTCACCTGTTATTGTGAAAAACTTTATCATTGCAGGTAATCATCCATAATTCCTGCCGAAGCAATCTCGTTTTCACAATAGATTAGGTGAGGCTTTCAGCCTTACATTATCTTAGTATTTCGGGAAAGTCGCAGGCTTCAGACTGCGAAATTAAACAATCAAAACGCTCTAAACAATTGAAACGTTTGAAACGAAGTAGAGTACCACAATTCCTGATACTTTTTACTTTTTACCCCGTTAGAGATATGTGTTATTTACGGAAATGCTTTAATAGAGCGTTTCCTATCTCTAACGGGGTTTACTTTTTACTTCTTACTTATCTGTTTTCCCAGCCTTTTGATCCATCATTAACCTGGAGAACTATAGAGAGCGAACATTTCTCCATTCATTTTCACCAGGGTGAGGAGGACGTTGCACTTGAGACAGCAGAAATATCTGAGGATGTTTATAAGAGGATAACGGAGTTTCTGGAGTGGAAACCGCAAGGGAAAACCCAGATAGTCATCGTGGATAACCAGGACCTTGCAAACGGTTACGCAAACCCGTTCCCAATAAACACTATTGTGATCTATCCTGCTCAACCGTCTCCTGAAGGTGAACATTATGAGGACTGGATACGGGAATTAGTAACCCATGAATTAACACATATTGTTCAACTTGATAGGACAGAAGGCTTTCCTGCATTCTTGAGAAGGCTTTTTGGAAGGGTTATCATTAATAATGCAGCACAGCCTATCTGGTTCATTGAAGGAATTGCAGTCTATGCAGAATCAAAGTTTACAAATGGAGGCAGGTTGAATTCACCCCGTTTTGCTATGATGCTCCGTGAAGATCTAAAAAGTGAAAATTTTAAGTCCATTGACAGAGCAAGCAATTTTCCGCTCATCTGGCCTGGAAGCATTACACCGTATCTATACGGCTCTTCGTTTATTGACTGGTTAGCAGAAAACTATAGCGAAAAAAGCATTGTAGAATATAATAATCATACCTCACGTGGAATCCCATTTGCAGTGAACAGCGCTGCAAAAAGGGTGTTTGGTAAGGATTTTGCAACGCTGTGGCAAGAGTGGCAAGAAGAACTACAGAATAATAATTATAAAACAATTGACATAGAAACAACACCTTTAACAGTTGACGGGGAATGGAACCTCTCCCCTTCTTTCTCTCCAGATGATAAATCAGTTGCCTTTATTCGCAGGTCTCTTGATGCATATCCAGGAATAGAAACAATGAATCTTGAAACAGGTGAAAGGAAAAAGGTCATAGAAGGCTATATAAACCCTAACATCTCCTGGTCAAAGGATGGAAGTACAATACTTTTTTCAAAGGTGGATATTCACAGGAATTACTATCTCTTCTCACATATCTTTGAGTACAATATCCTAAATAATAAGGCAACAAAAATAAAAAGAACAGAGAGGGGAAAATATCCTGAATATACGCCTGATGGTAAAGGAATCCTTTTTGTGAAGGAGCACTGCGGCAGTAACGACCTATGCATTGTTTATCCCGAGAAAGATAGCCTTGTTATCCTCCTTCATAATAATGACCATACCCAGTATCACTATCCTCAGTTTTCTACTCATGGGAAAAGGATTCTCTTATCCATCTGGATGAAGAATGAGGGGGAACAGATTTATATCTTCAATCTTCAAGATAATTCTTGCGAGAAAATTACCACATATAGGAACAATACAAAACCTTTATGGGCTGACAAACTCAACGGTCTCTTTTTCATCTCTGATAGGCGGGGTTTATATGAACCCTTCTTTTATTCGTTTGATGATAGAAAAACATACACTGTTACTAATGTTGAATCAGGTATATTTTGCCCTGATTTATCATTTGATGAAAATGAGATGGTATTCTCCCTCTATACTCCGAATGGATATAATATCCATACAATGCCAATAGATGAAAGCCAATTTGAAGAATTGGAAATTACGAAATTAGAAATTGGGAAACTAACATTCGACGAGAGAAAATTTGAATACAAAATTCATCCATACAATCCCCTCCCCTACCTCCTTCCACGATGCTGGCTTCCCATCCCAGTAATAAAGGAGAAAAGTATATCTCCTGGCTTTGTAACACTTGGTCAGGATGTCCTCTATCAACACATATTTTTCCTATATGGAGCATACTTTATACCCGAAAAAGACCTTCTGTACGATTTCACTTACACCAACAATTGCTTCCGACCACAAATTTCTCTTGAAATTAAACAGGATTTCAAGTTTAGCGGAAACAGATGGGTGAAGGAGAAAGAGAAGAATATTTATCTCTCTCTATCAAAAATTTACACAACATCACACCATACCATAACTGCAGGTTATGAAAGGGATGTGCATTCGACAGCAAACTCAAGTTATAGATATTCAGATATAATGCTGGGATATTCTTTCAGCAACAGATTGAAATTTCCACGTTCAATTGAATACGAACGAGGGGGATATTTAACATCAACATACAGACTCTATTCCACAAAGCTTCGTGGCGATGATTCATTTCATTATTTAAAAACAAAGATAGGTTACTATATCAGAGGACCTTTCTCACATAATGTTATTTCAATAAAATCATCTTTCGGTTTTATACTTCAAGATACACCAAATATCGCAATATCTATTGGAGGAAACTCAGGAACGTTTTCACTACGTGGCTATGAATCAAGTGTATATATTGGTCAAACTGTTTTCACCGGTTCTTGCGAGTATTCATTTCCACTGTTTCGGATCGAAAGAGGAATACGCACTTACCCTATCTATTTTAACAATTTTCATGCAAAGCTTTTCTCTGATTTTGGCAGTGCTTCACGGGAATTCCCACCAGAGAATTTGAAACCTCTTCTGATCTCCTTTGGATTTGAAACAACCCTGTCTCTTAACCTGATCTATTCCCAGGTTCCTTGCAATCTTACAGCAGGAATTGCAGTAACAAAAGATGAAGCAAAACCAGCATTTTACTTCAATATATCAACCTACATCCCTTATCTATTCAAGAACAATCATATTTTTGAGTCAAACCATAATGAGCTCTTGGATTATTAGGTAGCCGTAGGCTTCAGCCTATGTTTATTCCTAATATCGTCCGATGTGTATATTTCATCGATCGCAGATGAACCCTAACACAAATATGTTGATGCTGGTGTAATGCTAAATTTGCGTCCAAAAAGAGGGAACAGTTTAAATTCCCGATTCCTAATTCACAATTCTCAATTAAAAAGGAAAGGGTGAGCGATTGGATGAATTTCGCAACTTTTTCTATTCAAAAGAGGGGAGTATTGTTGTAAGGAAAGTGGAGG
>SOIS01000075.1 GCA_004375965.1 Candidatus Cloacimonadota bacterium
TCTCTTGATAGGTAAGTTAAAAATGAGTAAATTCCTTTGAAAAATCAACATTCCATTATTCCATGTGCGAGGTAAAAGCTCAGGCCCTATAAAATTCCTTTAACTCCAATAAGTTGTAGGATTTCCGTTTATCTAGCTTTCGGTCTAGATCGAATCTTAATCCCTACGAATCTCATCTGGTGAGTTCTGACTACATTCTTCAATCTCGGATAAACCATCCCGGAAAAATGGCAATAACTCTATCAGTATTCTTAGAAGCAGGAAGAATGAGTCCGAAGATGATAGAGCGGTTTATTGTACATTATTTTTATTCGTTCATAATAAATGAACATATTAATTTAGTGAACAATAGAAAAATTCATTGATTTTTGTACATTATTTTGATATGTTCACTAAAAATGTACAATATAAAAAAGTGTACAAATAATTTTAGAGAAAAAGATGAAAACTATTACAGAGAAAGAAGTGCTGCAGAGAGCCTTGGAAGGGCTACAGAAAACGGCTAAGTTAAACGTGAAAATCCAACATAAGGTTTTGTATGACCCTTACGGCCCAGATGCAACAATACGAATCACTTGGCAAGACATGGAGTGGCATTTCGTAGCTGAGGTTAAAAAGACCCTTACAAGAGCTATGCTTGGCGGAGCTATACAGCAATTGCGAAGATACCCTAAGAAAGCAATTCTCATAACAACATACGTTACGCCCCAAATGGCTGACTTGTTAAAGGAAATGGAAATACCGTTCGTCGATACCGTTGGGAACGCTTACATCAATGAGCCCCCATTGCTCATTTTCCTTAAGGGTAACAAACCAGTTGATAAGTACCGTGAAAAGCCAACAGCCAGAACATTTCAACCTACAGGGCTACAGCTTGTTTTTGCTCTCTTATGCAATCCTGGCCTGGAAAACGCCCCTTTTCGAGAGATTGCCAAAACAGCAGATGTCGCATTGGGAACTGTTGGCTGGGTTATACGGGACTTGAAACAATTGGGACATTTGATTGATATGGGGAAACGTGGTCGCCGCTTAATTCGAAAGAAAGATTTGTTAAATCGATGGGTAACTGCATACCCTGATCAACTGAGGCCAAAAAAACTATTCGGTCGTTACAGGGCAACTAATCCTGATTGGTGGAAGAATGCCGACTTGGCAGCGTTTCAGGCTTATTGGGGAGGAGAAATTGCGGCAAATATTCTGACTAAGTATCTAAAACCGCAGATCGTAACGATTTACACACGGGAACCACTTGGCGAATTGTTCCTGAAGAACAGGATCAAAAAAGATCCCGATGGTGATATTGAGATTCTCGAGGCATTTTGGAAGTTTGAATACAATTGGCAACACCGCAACTTAGTGCATCCAATCCTGATTTATGCCGACTTGCTCGCTACGGGCGATGCGAGGAATATTGAAACTGCAGAGATCATCCATGAAAGGGAACTTACTAGATTTATCAGGGAAGATTGATAGCACTATGGTACAGATTTTTGAGGCCATTGCTAAGGCTGCGGAATCACTGAATACTCCTTTTTTTGTCATCGGGGCAACGGTGAGAGATATAATATTACAATACGGATACGGTATCCCCACTACGCGAGCCACCCTAGACATTGATTGCGGTGTGCAGGTTTCGGATTGGGAGCACTATAAACAACTGAGGGAAGGATTAATTTCGACAGGGAAATTTACATCCGATAAGAAAAAAGCTCAAAGGCTTTTATACGAAGGGAGCTTTCCTATCGATATAATTCCCTTTGGTGCGATTGCAAATCTCGATAATTCAATATCTTGGCCACCAGATCACGAAGTGGAGATGAGCACTCTTGGATTCGAAGAATCATACCGTCATTCACTAACGGTCAGATTAAGGTCGGATCCTATTCTGGATGTGCAGTTTGCATCTCTGCCTGGATTGGCTCTCATGAAGATAATCTCCTGGCATGATAGATATCCTGAGCGAAACAGAGATGCCAAGGATTTAGTTTTACTTATGCGCAATTATTTAGATGCCGGAAATGAAGAACGCCTATTCAATGAAGAAGTGGATCTATTAGAAAAAGTGGATTTTGATTACTTGAGGGCAAGCGCTAGATTATTAGGTCGGGATATCGCAGCGATTTTGAATCCTAAGACAGAAAAGACTGTTCTCAAAATACTTAACCTTGAAACCGGTAAACAAGATCGTTTTAGGCTAATTGAAGACATGAGGGAGACTCCTGGAGGTTTTAGCAATAATTTTGAGGAAAACTTACAATTACTCGAAGAGTTAAAATCAGGTATTTTAGAAAAATCTTAAGCTGGTATACCTAGAAGTAAAGGGGGACATCATTCAATAATTCAATATCTCAATCCTTTTGTCTTGATCCAAACCTGTGATCTTGCCAATATCTGGAGTTTTCAAGGAATCAAGGTACCATAAGGATACCAAAACCTCAAATCATATGATGTGATTGATGAGATTTGCTCCAGATTTCATATCGACCCAAACGGATGAATGGAAACCCACGTCTTACCATAATCATACAATAGTCAGGTCAGATCATCCCCCTCACAAGATCACTCGTGATTTGTCGATTGCTAACTGAATTCATCAATTTCAGATACTCCCAACTCATTGCACATTTGAATCGCAATTCATTCAAAACAGTGAGGCGGAGAACCCAAGAAAATAATGTAAGGCGCCCTCAAAGCTTACACCCTGGAGTTGTATGATCAAATCCCTGTATTACAAATTTTATTCTACTGGGATATCTTCACCCTTTATCTTACGCGGCCATTCTACTTCTATTATCCCCGGTTCAACCAGTCTTACTTTGATCTCTTCCTTTTTGACATCCCGGTTTATCTGAAAACGTAACAGTTGGGACGAGAATTATGATATCATTTGACAAATAGTATGACTTTATGTTAAATAGCGTTTTATGAAAACACGATTTATTTTCGAGGAGATTAAAAAACACTGGGATTCTCCTGAAGCCATAGTGGTGTCCGGGATGAGGCGGACCGGCAAGACCACACTCCTTCAGTCTATTTATGAGCAGATTAGCTCTAAAAACAAGATCTTCCTGGATCTTGAAAATCCTCTGAATAGAAAGTATTTCGAGGAGGATAATTACGAGCGTATCAAGATGTCTTTCAATATTCTTGGCATTGATTTCTCTGTTAAATCCTTTATTTTCCTCGATGAAATACAGTTTGTAAAAAACCTTCCCTCTGTTGTGAAATATTTCATTG
>SOIS01000045.1 GCA_004375965.1 Candidatus Cloacimonadota bacterium
ATACTTGATTTTTTTGAATATTTGCTGTAAAATATGAAGATAATTGTTAATAATGTATAACAGTGAAATGTTTTAAAAAGAGGAGAACATGAGAAGGGATAGAATTCTTTCAATAAACATAGAAGATGAGGTAAAGAGTTCATACATAGATTATGCAATGAGTGTGATTGTGAGCAGGGCACTCCCTGATATTAAAGACGGTTTAAAACCTGTTCATAGAAGGATACTTTACGCTATGAAAGAACTTGGGCTTCTCCATTCAAAACCATTCAAAAAATCCGCAACTGTTGTAGGTGATGTGCTCGGTAAGTATCACCCCCATGGTGATGCAGCGGTTTATGATTCTCTTGTGAGAATGGTTCAGGATTTTTCCTTGAGATATCCTTTGATAGATGGACAGGGCAACTTTGGTTCTATTGATGGAGATGAAGCAGCAGCATATAGATATACGGAGGCGAGATTGTCATTGATTGCAGAGGAGATGCTTGCTGACATTGATAAAGAAACCGTTGATTTTGTCCCAAATTTTGATGAAAGATTGAAAGAGCCGGTTGTTTTGCCGTCCAGGTTTCCAAACCTTCTCGTAAATGGCTCTTCAGGCATAGCGGTTGGAATGGCAACTAACATCCCTCCACATAACCTCGGAGAGATCGTCGATGCTCTTAAAGCTCTCATTGATAATCCTGACATAGAAGTAAAAGATATTATGAAATATGTTAAGGGCCCTGATTTCCCTACAGGAGGTATTATTCTGGGAAAGAGTGGAATATGGGATGCATACACAAAGGGTGTTGGTAAGATAATCGTTCAAGGTAAAACCCACTTTGAAACATTGAAAAGTGGAAAGGAACTGATTATAATAACAGAAATTCCTTATCAGGTGAATAAACTTACCTTGATTCAAAATATTGTTCAATACACAAAGACAAAGAAGATAACTGGCATACAGGATTTAAGGGATGAATCGGACAGAAGTGGTATGAGGATTGTAATTGAGTTAAAGAGAGATGCGCAGAAAGAGATTACAATGAATCAACTTGTGAAACATACTAAGCTAAAACAGACGTTTGGTGCAATTTTACTTTCGCTCTCCAATAGAGTTCCTAAGGTCCTTCCACTCAAGGAATTTATGCAACAGTACGTAGACCATAGGAAAAATGTGGTTGAGAAAAGGATGAGATTTGAGTTGGAGAAAGCAGAGGCAAGAGCACATATTCTTGAAGGATTTAAGAAAGCCCTTGAACATATAGATGAGATTATAAATATAATAAAGAAATCAGAAGATACAGAGGAGGCAAAAAGGAAGTTAATCGAAAAATTCGAGTTTACTGATATTCAGGCAAAGGCAATTTTAGATTTGAAACTTGCACGATTAACAGGTCTTGAAAGAAAGAAGATAGACGAAGAATACCTTGAACTCATTAAAAAGATAGCAAAATTCAAAGCAATCCTTTCTTCACCGAGAGAAATCTCCCTGATTATAAAGGAAGAATTGGATGATATAAAGAAGCGATTCAATGATGAGAGGCGGACAGATATCATTGAGGCTGAGGGAGAAGAGATAGAACTTGAGGACCTCATAGCCGAAGAAGATGTTGTTGTAACTGTTACACGGGATGGTTATATAAAACGTTTGTCTCTGTCAAACTATAAAAAGCAAGGTCGTGGTGGTAAAGGCGTTATAGGAATTACAACAAAAGAGACTGACATTGTCGAACATATCTTTGTTTCTTCCACTCACAACTATCTACTTATTTTTAGCAATAAGGGGAGGGTATACTGGTTGAAGGTCTACGAGATCCCGGAGGGAGGAAGAACTGCAAAAGGGAGATCTATTGCCAATCTTGTTTCTATGACTAAAGATGAGAAGATTTCTGCTATACTACCTGTCAAGGACTTTGATGAACCCTTCTATATTTTTATTGTAACAAAGAGGGGGATTGTGAAGAGGTCGGACCTCAGGGCATTTTCAAACCCACGAAGAGGAGGGATTATTGCAACGACGCTCCTGGAAAACGATCATATTGTAGACGTTAAGCTAACAAAGGGAGATGAAGAAATATTGATAGTTACCTCAAAAGGTATGGCAATTCGTTTTAAGGAAAAAGAGATAAGGGCTATGGGAAGAGTGGCAAGGGGTGTAAAAGGTATAAGACTTGTTGGGGATGATTGGGTTGTTGGTGTAGAGGTAGCAAGAAGAGAAGCAACCCTTCTTTGTGCCTCGGAAAAGGGGTTTGGCAAAAGAACACTTATATCTGAATTTAGGTGTATACACCGTGGAGGAAAGGGTGTAATTGCTATGAAAATAGCGAAAAAAACAGGAAGATTAATTGGTGCTATGGAGGTCACAAAGGATGATGAACTCCTTCTTATTACAGGAAGTGGACAAATAATAAGGATTGCAGGAGAGTCTATCTCAAGAATTGGCAGAAGTACTATGGGTGTCAAATTGATTAATCTTGAACCTCAGGATAGATTGGTTGATATAACACTCGACAGAGAAAGTTAATGTGGATATGTGGATAACTTTACAGGAAATTAAAAGACATAAGTTACCAATAATAAAGAACATAGGAAGTTCACATAATAGATTTATCCACTTAATATGAGTAAGTTAATAGATCTAAAAACTTCGTCTTTTTTCCACAGCTTTTTCACAAAAGATATGTGGAAAACTGAAAGGAATGCAATTGAAAAAGGTTAAAGATGATGTAAGAGTATTAGAAGAATTAAGGGAAGCAAAAGAGAGAATAGAGAAGGAAATTTCCAAGGTAATCATTGGTCAGAAAAAAGTTATTGAA
This sequence comes from Candidatus Cloacimonadota bacterium, assembly GCA_004375965.1. Classification (GTDB taxonomy): domain Bacteria; phylum Hydrothermota; class E44-bin80; order E44-bin80; family E44-bin80; genus SOIS01. The sequence continues at coordinate 2,802 of SOIS01000045.1, forward strand.
GAACTTCTGACTGTACTTATCTCTGGAGGGCATTGTTTAATTATAGGTGTTCCCGGGCTTGCAAAGACCCTTCTTGTTAATACGCTAGCACAGGTTCTATCATTGAAATTTAATAGGATACAGTTTACTCCAGACCTAATGCCTTCTGATATTACAGGCACTGACATACTTGAGGTTGATTCAGAAACTGGAAAAAGGGCTTTCAGGTTTATAAGAGGACCTATCTTTGCGAATGTTGTCCTTGCTGATGAGATAAATAGAACTCCTCCCAAGACCCAGGCTGCTCTCCTTCAGGCTATGCAGGAATATAAGGTGACCGCTGGTGGAGTAACATATAAAGTGGAGCAGCCATTCTTTGTGCTCGCAACACAGAATCCTATTGAACAGGAAGGAACCTATCCTTTGCCTGAAGCACAATTAGATAGATTTATGTTCAATCTCCTTATTGAGTATCCTGAGGAGGCAGAGGAAATAGAGATTGCAAAGACATCACCAGGATCAGTAAGGGAAGACCTGAAAAATGTCCTTGGCAGCAAAAAAATACTTGAACTTCAAGAACTTGTAAGACGGGTTCCTGTAAGTGATTCATTGTTGAAATTTGCAGTGCGTCTTGTATCTATGTCAAGACCACGTAGTAAAGATGCACCTGATTTTGTCGATGAGTGGGTAAGCTGGGGAGCAAGTCCAAGAGCTACACAATACCTTATCCTTGCCGCAAAAACAAATGCTGTACTCGATGGAAGATATACACCAGGGATCGAGGATATAAAAAAAGTGGTTTTTCCAGTTCTAAGACATAGAATAATAACAAATTTTAATGCTGAAGCAGAGGGTATAACTACTGACAGAATAATTGGTCTTCTTCTTGATAATATGAAAGAATAGCCCTTGGAGGTCAGAAGACAGAAAACAGAAGAAAGAAGACGTAAGGTGTAGGGCGTAGAGCGTAGGCGTAAGAAAAGAAAAAGCGACGGAAGATGGATTAAGAATTCACCGTAGAACGCTGTCCGATGATGGCTGAAACTGTTGCACTTCAGATGCAACACTGCAGCACTGAAACTTTTTACTGTGGATTAAGTTTTTTCTGAGGCAATAAAAAAAGGTGGACAAGGTAAGTAAAGAAAACCATATTAGGTGGATTGCACAAACAGGTATCTTTACTGCACTTGCTGTATCACTGGGTTATCTTCTTTTTTTTATTCCGAATGTAGAATTACTATCATCTACCATCTTTGCTTCTGGCTGGCTTTTTGGTCTGTCCGTTGGTGTTACTGTTGGGGGTATATCATTTGCAATTTTTTCGCTTTTTAATCCATTAGGTGCTTCTCTTCCACCACTTTTTATTGCTCAGGTAATTGGTGGGATAATGATAGGTGCATCAGGGCATCTATTTAAAATAATGCTATCCAGCATGCCTCTCTTTTTGAGGGTAATAATATTGGGAATAGGTACTGGGTTGCTCACACTGATCTACGACATCATTACAAATATTGGTGGTTTTATCGCCTTTACAACAGAAGAGACTTTTCTTGCATACCTTGCAACGGGGATTATTTTCAGTCTCCTGCACATCGTCTCAAATATCCTAATTTTTTCAATACTCCTATTCCCTATCCTTCGTAGGGTTGAAAATCTTATCAGGAAAAAAATGTAGCCACAGAAACAGACAGAAATAATGGTAAATAATAACGAAAGAATGTCGTTGAAATTGCAGCCCCATCTTTGGCGGACTCGCCCTGTTAAAATGCGATTATGCTTTTACATAGTACTAAAAAGGAAAGTCTATGAATAGACCTAAACGGCCGTCCTGGGATGAGTATTTTATGGAAATCACAGACCTTGTTGCGACAAGAGCAACCTGCCTCAGACGCAAAGTAGGAGCTATCCTTGTCAAAGATAGAAGGATACTTGCAACAGGTTACAATGGACCACCAAAGGGTGTGCCCCATTGTGATGAACTCGGGGGATGTTTAAGGGAAAAATTGGGCATACCGAGGGGAGAGAGACAGGAACTTTCAAGGGCTGTTCATGCAGAACAGAATGCAATTATCCAGGCTGCAAAGATGGGAACAAATATTGATGGTGCTACCTTGTATGTTACGAATCACCCCTGTTTTATCTGTGCAAAGATGTTGATAAATGCCGGGGTAAAGAAAATCATTTATAAAGAAGGTTATCCTGATAAATATTCGAAGGAGATCTTAAGGGAAGCACATGTGGAGTTTGTGAAGTTTAAACCTTCAAAAAATAGGCAATAGATATCCAATTTCTCTTATTGTATATTTTTTGCAATCCATAACTCTGTTGAAAGCGGTATTATGGGATCACCTGGAATATAGGGTGTAACTACCAGCAATACCTTTTCTCCATCCGGTGACCACGAACTCACATAGATGTAACTTTCTTCATAGGGATGAGCTTCATATATTCTTCCGATACCGTAATTCATATTGTACAGCAAGATTCTTCTACCCAGGAATTGATAATTTCCATCACCCCTTTTCCCTATCGCAAGCCATTCGGGAGAGATAGGATTGATGTCGAAACCTTCTGTATAATTTGCTTTTAAAATCAAGTATTTTGTACCTGTTGCTAGCACATACTTGTAAAAAATGTGTATGTGGTTTCCCCCTTCAGATGTTTGTTTTGTATAAACGATGAAAGAATCATTTTGTGTAATCCTGAAAGGACCTGCGTCTTGTAGAATGGTATCAATTTGAGTGGAATCAATGAGAGAAACAAATAACAAATGTGCAGGATATTGTCCATTTTCCATTTTACATAGATAGATTCCTTCATTATCGGAAGAAAAAGCCAGACTTATAATCCAATATCCTATTTCTTTTTGCCATTGGACCACTCCCGTTGAGTCAACCACTATAAGTCTGTTTATATCCTCTAATAGAGCGATTTTCCCGTCTTTTGAAACGGCAATTGGACCTTCTACACCTTGTTTCACAAGTCTTTTTGACACTGTCTCTGGATTCAATACCCACAAATCAGAAGGGTTGGTATCTTGAGGGTGCGCGATATAGTATATACTCCCGGACCGTGACCATACAGGATAGGAGAAAGAGGTACTATCCTCCTTCAATAGCAACTCTAATGTTGCCTTAGGATAGGTGTAGTTGGGCTCGGTGGAAGGTTTAGAGCAGCCTGCCCACGTGACCATAATAATGAAACAGAGTGGAAGTATCGCTATTGGCTTCATAGAAAATTTGAGAACAGGCATCTTTTTATTCTTTTATGCAGATTGTAGAGAACATGCACACATATGTGAAGTTGTCTGAAATATATTTCTGCAATTATAATGGTGAAGATCTATTACATAGGTGCTTCAAACTAACCAAATATCGATGCAACCCATTTCCCAACAAAATGTGTTAAGACAATGACTATTATAGCAATAAACTCATGCTCTAATATTACCTTCCAGGCTTTTGCTCTTTGTTCTTTTGCAATGTAGAGACTAAATATGCCTAAAAGAGATAAACCCCAAGCCATACTGACAATAATTGCAATTGGGAGTCTAAATAAAAGTATTGGGATGACAAATGTCATAGCAAAAATAAATTTAGAGAATAAGGTGGAAAAAGTTGACTGCCATATCTCCTTTGTAGTGTGTCTGTTCTCAGACTCTTCAGAAATATGAATTCCTAAGGCATCTGAGAATGCATCTGCAATTGCAATTGTCAATATACCACCAATAATCACAAGTTTAGAATGGGTACCAGAATGTAAGCCGACAATTAACCCCAGTGTTGTGATTATTCCTGATGTTATGCCAAAACTAAAACCTGTCTTTAACGAATGTTTCATAATCCAATAAAAAAATAGAGATATTTATCATTTCACTATAATATTACTCACTTATCTAATATAATAGAATCTCCCTATTGTCAAGGGTTTTTCAGAGAACTGTCCCAATTATTGTACAGCTTTATTCTTCAAATAGCGCTTGGATTGGTGAATCGATTTTTGGTGATGATCGTTTAGACTTTGATCTTAACAAGCTTCGGAAACTCAAATAGTCTACGATGTACTGCTACAACTTATTTATACATAAGAGTCCATGATGTTATGCTATTTGTCAAATAGAAACTCAATAATTTTGTCAAGGACTCATTTTTAGATATCTGAATGAGTCAGAGATTTATCTTGACGGAGGGAGAGAAATCTCTTATAATGGGGTTGAAAATTGAAAAAATGTAGGGGCGTTCAATAGAACGCCCCTACAAATCTCTAAATTATTATCTTTTGAACGATAAAAGAAAGGAATAAAAAATGCAAAATAAGATTTTATTCTATTTATTGATACCTCTACTTTTTTATCTTTTTTCTGTAAAGGGTCTCAAAGGTGAGGAAGAATCCACTGAGATTTTTTACAAGTTAAAACTATCTTCTTTAGGTTTTCCGACTGCAGAGAAAGAGAAAGATGCATGGGGGATAAATGAATTAAAGTTATTCAAGAATAAACTCTATATAGGATATGGCGATGCTGTGGCAAATACAGGTCCTACTGATGTTATCTACTTTGATATAAAAAATAGAAGATTTGTGAAAGAATTCAGAGTAGATGATGAAGCAATCTATAAATATCAAGTAATCGATGGTAACCTTGTTATACCGGGTCCAGATGCAACAGAGGATTGGGAACTTGGAAACATATACATTCTTACTGAAAATGGGTGGATAAAGAAAAGAACTGTTACTCATGGAATACACATCAACGAGCTCGCTTCGTTTGATAACAAGTGGTATGTTGCTACTGGTAACTACTTTGATTTTGGTGAGGATGAAATGTTCGCCTTTGGAGGTATCCTTTGCTCTGAGGATCAAGGAAATACCTGGAAACTTGTGTATGCATCTCCAACAGATGATAAAAGTGTTTTCAGAATTGGCTCACTTATTAGGTATAAGGATAAATTGTATGTTTTCCCGTATGCTATCATGGGTATGAAAAAGGAGGAGATACCAGAGGAGTACCACGATTACTTATCAGACAGGTACGAAAACCATTATCTGATATTCACAGATGATGCTCTGGGACCATCAGATGTAATAGTGTTTAACGGAAAGATATGGCGGTATATGGATCTTATCCAAACACCTAATGTCTGTTTTATATCGCCTTTTATCTTCAGAGGAAAACTCATCCTGTCTCTTCTCACCGGAAGGTATGTTGACTATCTTTCCCTTAAAAATGGACTCCCAGGAAATGCATCCTCCTCTCTCTTAGCTTTTGATGGAGAAAAAACTGTAAGATTAGCACTTAAGTACAGCCTCATCCGCGATGTTGTTATCAAGAAGGATAGACTTTTACTCTTGATTCTCAAAGATGATGATTACTTCATTGTTGAAACACAAGACCTTGAAAAATGGAGATACTATTCACTTACTCAAAGCCTGAGATCTCCACGTTCGATTGAGTTTGATGGTTCCTCTTTTTACATCGGTACAGAAGGTGGAAATATTTTCAAATCCATCGGAATGAATAAATTAACTGATTTATCATCTTTGGATTATGACGAACCTTTGAGATTCTTTGGTGCTGCAGAACTCCCGAGGGATGGGAAATGGTACTGGGCAGCAATTACAGGATGGGAAAAGTGGGGAAGGCTTACGAGATTCTCCTGTGAAATTCAAAAGGCAAATATCATATATATTGAAACCGAAAATGTTTCTTCATTGAACATCTTTATTCCATTCCCTGAAATTGACAATGAAAAGCCACTTGAGGTAAGAATTAATAATGAAAAGTACTTCAAAGACAATCTTGATGGATGCACTGAGCTAATCTGCACGAAGAGTGAAGGAATGAGATGGGATGTAGAGAAGGGTGTAGGTTCTGCTGAAACATTTCAATACAAAAAGAAGGTCATAGGAAAGGCAGAGGCGGAACTAAAGAGAGAAGGCGATGATCCTCAAATAGGCTCTTTTGTAGCGGATGTATTAAGTTGGATAGTCTCGGCAGATGCAGCCATTATCCCGAGAAGTGGAATACGTAAGGATTTAAGAAAAGGTGATATTTCTCTTGAGGATATTTTTGATTTGAATTATAGAGATATCATTTATACATTTAGGGTAAAAGGAGCTGAACTTTACAAGATGATGGATTTTAATATTAAACTGAATGAAGATAGACGATGTTGTGTCTCTGGATTTAATTTTACATACAGAGTTGTGGAGGAGTTAGGAAAGAACAATATTGTTGAATTTCCAGTAGATCCATCAAAGGAATTTCGTATTGCAACAACGGGTTATCTTGTCCGTAGAATGCTGAAATTTCTCGGGGATGAGGTCAATTGTAAGAACAGTGATATTACAATGAATGAAGCGATGATGCGGTGGTTTCAACAATTTGGAAAAATCAGCTCAATAAAACCAAGGATAAAAAGAATTGAATAACAAATGACCCTTTACTTTAATAGTCAAAGGTGGTGGTTAAATACAGGCTTTATTTGTTAAAAAAAGCGACGTGTAACCAAAAGGTTAATATTATTAGTGTAATACTTCATGGCTTTTGACAGAAAAGAATACAAATATTTAAAATTTCCTTGACTTTAAATTATCCTTACGATATTATCAATAGTAAGCAATAATAGGATTCTTCAAAGAGCTTAAACCTTAAGGCGAGTTAAACTCTAAAAATAATGGCTTGTGGAAACTGTCCACTATGTTTAATATTGATAAAAACCACACATTGTATTAAATCTTAAAGGAAAGGAGGTGTTCGATTAAGAGCATTTCAACGTTTATCTACTTACGCTCAATATGAGTGTAAGAAAGGAAAGGAGGAAGAGACAATGAGAAAATTTACGGGAATTATTTTCATTGTTGTTATTAGTATTCTTCTGTTGGGTGTTAGCTTCCTGTATGCTGAATGGGTTCATGTGACGGGTGGGTACCTGAGCAATGTCCATTTTGTTGGTAATGATGGTTGGGTAACAGACAATTATGGCAGAATAAGACATTCCTCTGATGGCGGTGCTAATTGGGAAATTCAAGAGAGCGGTGTAACAGAAAGGCTATACGGAGTATATTTTGTAAGCAGTACGACTGGCTGGATATCAGGAAACGATGGAATTATATTGTACACAGACGACGGTGGAGCCACATGGACTCCACAAACAAGTGGTACTACAAATAGAATTGAAACCCTCTTCTTTACAAGTGCTCTTAACGGATGGGCTGGAGGTAGATACGGGACGGTTCTTCACACTACTGATGGTGGAGCTAACTGGAATCCTGTAACTGTCACAGGTAGCGCTGTATATTCAATCTATTTTCCTGACGAACTCCATGGATGGTTAGTGGCGAGCAAGTACATATTTCATACTTCTGATGGTGGCACGAACTGGACAGAACAGACTAATCCCAGCGACAAGACTCTGAAACGTATAGTCTTCGTAGATACTCTTAAAGGATGGGCAGTAGGATCCAGTGGTACAATCATTCATACCACCGATGGTGGTTCTAACTGGACAGGACAAAC
>SOIS01000247.1 GCA_004375965.1 Candidatus Cloacimonadota bacterium
CCCGAAGCTACAAGGATACCAAGCTACCCCACAGGCCCAAATTCGCAAAATAAAAAATAGAAAACGCATAAAAGATGTTTCGGTAAAATATAGTTTCTGAACTTTACTTTATTTTCTTAAGCAATTTACCAAACTCTGCATATTTCTCCTCAAGGATTTTTGCAGATTTTTTAAGCGCATCTTCCGTGCTCAATGACCCATCGGTTTCAAAACTGAATATTATCTTACTTGAATCTCTCTTGATGGTAATGAAATCTGCGTTGGCTTTATCAATGTATGATTCAAGTACAGGCATGTTTTTAATATCATTTATCTCCAGTTTATCTCCTTTTAATTTAACAAGTCCTTCTGGAAGTTCTTTTATAAATTCTTTTGCTTCGTCTATTCTCTTCTTGTCGATCTCTATAGTTGGAATGAATCTATATCCTGGAGCCTGAACAGGTTGCCATTTTGCATGGTCTTTTCCACATCCAAGAACGGCTTCTATTTCAAGAATTAGACGTTGCTCTTTGTACAATTCTACTATGGGTATTTTATCTTCCGTTATGGCCCAACTTTTCTCAGCAGGTTGAAGATCCCCAGAATATACAACTACTTTTTTGTCAGGGCCTTCTCCCTCCTTGCTTAATGTATATCTAACAGTGCAATTTGGACATCCTTTACCTTTACAGACACACTCATCCCTAGGTACTAACAGATCCAGATCAGTTGGGATTGGAACCAGACCAAGACGGTGGGCGATAATCTCATCAAAAAGCGCACTTGTATTATCATATATTATAACATCATCTACAGCAAGTTTAGGCAATTCCGAAAGCATTATTCTCCTTATGGAATTGACAAAATATGGTTCAGTATCCTCAATTTTTAAAATAGCTTTTTTCGGTTTCAATTCTGTGACGTCAACCTTCATGTTTTGTCACCTAAATACGTCTACCGCGTCTACCGCCTTTCTTTCTGCAACCGTCGTGTGGGATGGGTGTAACATCTTCTATCTTACCTATCCTTAGACCTCTTCTCACAAGAGCACGGATAGCTGCCTGGGCACCACGTCCTGGTGTTCCAGCCTTGTTGCCCCCTTGTCCTCTAATTCTAACGTTTACATGGTCTATTCCCTTTTCAAGAGCTGCTTCTGCAGCAACTTGTGCAACTTTCATGGCAGTGTATGGAGACCCTTCATCCTTTGCGGACTTTGCAACCATGCCACCAGAGCATTGAGTAATCGTCTCGGCACCAGTTAAATCTGTGATTGTTATAATTATATTGTTAAAAGATGCAAAAATATGTGCAACTCCCCATCTTCCCATATTTATTTACCTCCTTCTTTAACATCGTCTGACTTATTTTTATCTTCACTCTTTTCTTCTGTTGGTTTATCCTTGAATTCTCCAGGTTTTTTAATTTGTTTTTCAGAATCGGTTGATTTTTCCTTTTGTGATAAATCCGCAGAAGTTTTTTCCTCTGTTTTAGGTGGTTTCCCTTCTAGTGTCCCGGCTGGTTTTTCTTTGGATTCACTCTCGACTGGTTTTTTTTCCTGAGCAGTTTCTTTTTCAGAAGGTTTTTTCCCTACAATGTCCTTTTTAGCTTCATCTGTTTTTGCTGGGTTTCCTCCTATTGGTTTATCCTTGGATTCTTCAGGTTTATCCTCTTTTTTTATTGGAATCGATTTAAACTCGGCGCTAGGGCGTGCGGGATGTAGCAAATCATTTAGTGGAGAATTGGCAGCATAACCTATCTTGCTTTCTTCATCCTTTGTAACCATATAACTGGGTACAGTTATTCTTCTGTCTGCAATTGCGATATGGCCATGGGAGATAAGCTGTCGTGCCTGCGTTGGTGTATTTGCTAGACCCTTAAGGTAAGTGAGAGTCTGAAGTCTACGAGATAGGATTGGTTCAGTTTCCAAGGCCAATACATCGTCCAACGTAGAATTTAGCGGTAGGATGTTCATTCTAGTAAGACGCATCAATAGTTGTTCACTTTCTTTTTTGACCTGAGGATTATCACCACCTATCTTTGCTAATAATTCTCTAGCTTGTCCACGATATCTCCTCAAAGCAGTCTGAGCTTTCCAGATCTCTCTTTTATTCTTGAGGCCATATTTTCTTGATAACTCATTCTCTGCTTTAATACGGTCTGCTTGCCACGGGTGACTTGGAGTCTCATATTTTTTCCTAGAAAACTTTGGCTTACCCATAAAAATCACTTCTTCCTATCTTCTCTTCTTTTTGATACGCCAAGAGTTAATCCACTACGATTATTTGCCCTAGTGCGTTGTCCTCTAGCTGGTAATCCTCTCTCATGCCTTATACCTTTATAACTTCTGATTTTTTTCATAATATTGATTTCATCCCTTAATCGCATATCAATGTCTGAACCTATCAAATGTATATCTTCTCCAGTTTCGTAGTCTTTACGATGATTAAGCATCCACTTGGGAGCGCTTTCCTCTATGCCATCAAGGGCTTCTTTTATTTTTTCTATCTGCAAATCTGTTATATTCCCGATCTTAATGTCTCTATCAATGCCTGTTTCATCGGTGATAAGAGCACTCATATGCATTCCTATCCCTCTTATGCTAGTCAATCCACGAACAAGTTTTTTTTCACCATCAATATCTGTATTTGCAATCCTAACAATGTATCTAAAATCATCTTTTTTCTTGTCTTCTTCCTTTTTGACTTTTTTAGCCTCAGTTTTTCCTGTTTTCTTTTGCAAATCTTTCTTTGCTTGGGGCAACTCTGTTTTTTCTTTGACTTGTTCTTTAGGTATTTTTTCGACCTGTGTCTCAGATTCTGGGTGCAAATCCTTTATTATTTCATCTTTAGCTTCTTCAGGTGGTGCCTCAGGCACTTCTTCGTTTGGTTTAGGTGTATCGTCCAAGTTTCATACCTCTATGAATTTTTAGTATAAATTACCCCTTACTGGTGTAAGAGAGTATAACTAACTCCCTATCAATATGAGAAAGTATTGCCATTAATAAGGGAAGCTATATTTAAGCGTTTAGGGGGCTGTAACTTCATCTCGATGCGTGAAGAACTCCTTCAATGAAATCATCAAAGACCCTATGTTTAATCCTGAAAATAATAAAAAACTTAAATATGATATCATCGGATAGCGCATACTAAAAATATGTTGGATTGATAGACTACGTGACAGGAGCAAAATAAAATGATTGGATTTGATGAGTATATTGATAAGTTTAATAAATG
>SOIS01000001.1 GCA_004375965.1 Candidatus Cloacimonadota bacterium
ACTTATTTTCAAGATGAAATACCCCCTCCTCCGCCTTCGTTAGTTTTTCCACTTTTCCATCCTGTTCTTCCTTCAATTGAAATGCTTTTAGGAGCATTCAATATTTTTCTCTCTGGTCGGCAAACATCACTGAAAATACAATACCTGTCAAATTTGAAAATCAATCTATCTTGTGGGATGAGACTTTCCAATTTTTTCTTGCTTACCTCTTTTTCTGGAGGACAAAAACGTTTACTAGGTCGGCAAGCTATCTTGCCAAGCCTAAAGATAAGGTAATCCATAGATGCTGGTGTTGGAGGTCTCTGGTTACCAGAAATCCTGCCCCATTCTTCCCATACCTTTCTCCATGCTTCGCGGTTGCATCTGTCTACCATAGAATATTGAAAACAATAAACATCCAAGAAACTTGCAAGTAAAGGGATGCGAAACTGGAGAATTCCCGTTCTCAAAGCCACTCTCATAGTATTTTTGTCACTCATCACATCCAATTTTTCTATGTTTCTCTTGTATTTCCATACTCCCAAATCAGCCATATCTCTTAAGAACATGTGAGTCTTCTTAATAGAAAAGCCATATCGTTCTTTCGCAGTTAGTGCCTTAACAATCTCAACTACATCTCCATTGTGAACATTATTAATTTTATATGCCGATGAGTCGTATTCTTCTACCAGTAATCTTGCAGAATTCAACATCCAAGGTTTTCGCTTATCTCTCTGTGACTGTGCCCCGAGAAAATTAAGAAGTTCATCTATCAACAAATCATTATCCTTTACTCTCTCAGGCTTAAAACAATCTGGGTGTCTTTTGTAAAACTCAAAAGGATTACTTCTCGCATGAACATCGATGTTAAAATCCTGAATTGCAGTAAAAAATCTTACACTGGCAATTTCTTCTTTGGTCAAATCAAGGGTATCCAACTGAACCCTAATAGTGTTACTCTTATAAATACCTTCTAACACTTCGGCTACCGCAAAACACTCCCCATTCAGATTGACTTTTGGAGACAATACTTTTTCATGGTTTTCTTCCCAGTATTTGTGAAATTCAGAGATGTATTCAGGAGGCAAAGTAGCTTTTTTCTGGTAAAGAAACTTATTAATTTCATTCAATGTATTTGCGGCTAATTCGTATTCATCGTTGCCTTCGAATTTTTCAGCTTCAAATTTTAATTCGCAATGCCTTGCAAGTTTTTCAAGAAATTTGAGAAAATTAGACATGTTTTGCCACCTCATTAAATTCGTTCCAATTTTCTATCCTGAAAAAGTATCTTGTTATATCGGGTATTACATTGTCTGCAAGCCATCTTTCGGATAAGAAGCAATATTCAATATCTTTGCTTTTCAATATTGTAACAACATCTTCAAATGTTGATTCTTTAAAATCTCTGCTTGTTATGAGAAGCACTTTATTAATATCCGCTAAGTCAAATTTGAGTTTCTTCGGAGCAACCCACTCGTTTTCAAAAAAGGGCAACTCATCATATTTTGCAATATCATCTTCTGAAATTCCGTAATCTCTGGGAGCAATTGACTTGTTTTTCCTGCGAAGTGACACTGCATCAAACTCAAAAACAACATTTCCAAAGAATTCAATAATCCCCTTCGTTATATTGTCCGATAAAGACACCACTCCATTATTTTCCTTACATATAGACTGACCTTCATTGGCGATGATTTTCTGCTCCTTAAGAATTAAAGAGGCATTTTCTACAAAAGTGGTATGGTAGAATACAATGGGGAGTTTTAATCTTTTCCATCTTTTCCTTAACAGAGATAGATAGTTCATTTTAATCTCCCCTTAATCTTTCTCGCAGTTCCCTGATACGTTTCATCGACATTTCCCTACCCTCTCCTTCTGGATAGTTGCAGTCTTCCTGTCCCCATATCCACTTGTAGGCTTTGAGCAACACCTCTGGTGGCTCTCCACGTAGACTAATCAAGCTTGTAGTCTTCAGCACATCATCGGGTTCTTTCCCATTGAAAACTTCTTTAAGAGCGTCTATTGTTTTTATTGTTTCTTCATGATTAACTTTCCCTTTTTCTTCCAGGTCACTGTATATATCTTTGTGAGAGATTAACCAGAGAGTTGAGTCAATTGGATTGTAAACCCAAACCATAAAATCTTCCCGTTTCACTTTACCATAAACAAATTTACCACCAGGCTTTGTTATGACTATTTTCCTTCCGTCTGCTAATTGCTCCACCTCATAGCCTCTATACATCACTTTTTCCAAAAGCTTTCTGAACTCTTCACGTGGTCTGTTTCTAATTTTCAAATTCTTCAATTCTATTTCATGCGTGTAAAGGTTCTTCTTCATCCTACTACCTCATAAACAAGTAGATACTGATGGGTTATCTTCAGGTATTCCCCCGTAGATTCAGAGCTAAGATTTTTCCCCTCTTGGGTAATAATAACCACTTCGTTCAGCCATAGGTTGCCGGATCTGAGTAAATCTACCATTCTTTTAGCAAGAGGTTCTATATATCCATCTATTCTTACATCTTGAGTTTGAATTACCAAAAATCCACCTTTGTTTATGTTAGGTAACTCTCGATTTACAATTTCTTTTGTTTCCCTTAAATAATGCTCAATGTTTGAGCGAGAAGGATTATTACTCAAAAATGGGGACTTGATAAAAAGTAACTCCCTGTCTTTTTGCCTATTTCTCCCAGTAGAATTCGTCTCATTCTCGGAATGAGAAACAAATGTTATGGTTGAATAGCCTTTCCCATTTGAATATCTATCAATCACATTCTTATTTAAGCGCTCTTCAAAATCTTTCTCTGGCAAGATCCATACTGTTGTGGTTTCAAGCTCGTCCAATTTTCTTGTTACCGGTAACTTCTCTGAGGTTGGAGTAACCAAGCCATAATCTACCAATCTTTCTCTCACACTTAAAGGAACAGGTAACTTAGGTTTCTCAAAAATTGGCAGATACTCTTGAGCCAAAAGAAGAAAATTGTATTTTATGCTATTGGCATACCAAAATCCCGTAGTTTTGCAATTATGTTGCCGTTTGATAACAAGTTCTCTCAATTTAAAACCAGCATCCAGATAAACATTTATGAGTTTAAAGCCTAATGGAATTACATGTTTTTTCCTACGTGTGTCACCTATTAAGATTGCACATTGCCTGCCCGGCTCTAGCACTCTAAAGCTCTCTTTTGCAACTTTAGCCATTTCTTTTAAGAATTCATCA
>SOIS01000203.1 GCA_004375965.1 Candidatus Cloacimonadota bacterium
CAATGGTCTCAGGTTTCATGTAAACCCTTCCCTTTGCAATTGCATACCTTTCGGTATTTTCCTTTCCTGTTATATCAACCATTGATGCCCTTCCTGATTCGTCAAAATGGGTTAATTTATTCATTCATCCTCCTATGGATGCCATTGGCTTCTTTATTATTCTACTACCGTTTGAGTCAATAGGTGATAATGGTTTTAGTAGAATAGCATCCTTTATAAGATGTTTTATCTCTCTGTCAGTTCCACCACTCCGTATCGGTCCCTTTAAATCAACAAATTTTTCGCTCATAAGACAGGGGAATAACCTGCCATCTGCAGTCAGTCTTAATCTATTACAGTCATTACAGAATCCTTCACTCATTGGTGCTATAATTCCTATAGCTCCCTTAGCATTCTTGTATTTCATATAGAAAGCAGGTCCATTGCCTTTGAGAGTGGATACTGGAGTTAGTTCCCCAATTGTCATTAGTTTCTCTTTAATACACCCCAGAGAGAAATATGAATGTGGTTCCTTAATGGGCATATGCTCAATGAATCTAACTACGAGGGGTTTCCTCTTCGTAAGTTCTGCAAAATCAAGTATTTCATCTTCATTTAATCCTTTAATAACTACTACATTGATCTTCACTGGCTCAAAGCCTAACCTGAGTACAGTTTTAATACCATCAAGAACATTATTCAATTTATCTTGTTTTGTAATCTCTTTAAATCTCTCCCTTTTTAAGGTATCAAGGCTAATATTTACACGCTTAATTCCTGCTGTAAACAATTCTTTAGCGAATTCGGGAAGAAGTGTTCCATTTGTTGTTATTGCTATATCATTAATAGAACTGATATTACCAATCATTTGAATAAGATGTATGATGTTTTTTCTAATTAGTGGTTCCCCTCCTGTGATTCTTACCTTTCTTATACCCAATTCAGATGCCAACTTTATAATATGGGCAGTCTCTTCAAGGGTAAGGATTTCCTCTCTCTCTAAAAGGGTGAAGTCATCCAACTTACAATAGATACATCTGAGATTGCACCTATCTGTTACAGAAACCCTCAAATAATCAATCCTTCTGCCGAACTTATCAACCATTCCAAACTTCATAAGATAAAAAAGTAGTCAACTGTGTTTCAAATCAAAATCACGTATTTTCTCGGCATGTGCGAAATATGTGTAAGCGAGTCAAGTCTTACACACCACATAATCCATAGCCGACTTGATTCATTCCATGAGTTTGTCATTGCGAGTTTATCTTCTTGCTCTGCTTATGCGAAGCAATCTCATATTATAATAAACTCCTCAACTCTCTAACTCCGAAACTCTTTTATGAGTTCTACTTCCACCTCACTTCCTGCATTTACACCTTCCTCATCCTTCGGAATATGAAGCAAACCATCTGCTCTAACCAAACTGCTCAGGATACCTGCACCCCTTTTTAGAGGTAACGCATACACTCTCCCATTCCTTCGAGTAAGCTTCATTCTGACTATTTCATCCATTCCAAGTTTTGAAACAATATCCTCTCCGAGGATTGCTTTTGTCTTCCTTCTTTTTTGAGGAATAATATCGAGTGCCATAGCGATGAGCTCCTTTACATATATATCAAGAATGACAAAGGCTGATACAGGATAACCAGGGAGTCCAATGATAGGTTTCTTCTCTATCTTTGCCAGAATTACAGGTTTACCAGGCATTAAGTCGACACCGTGAACGATTATCTTACCCATCTTTTTAATAACCGAGGCAGTATAATCCTCTGACCCTGCAGATGAGCCAGCTATCACAATAATAATATCATTACAGGAGATTGCCTTACTTATCGCTCGCTCTATTTTTTGTTTATCGTTTTTTACAATCGGAGACCTCTGCGGTGCTCCTCCCCATTGCCTAATCATACCTTCTGCAATATAGGAATTACAATCAATAATGCTCTCAGATTTAAGTTTCTCTTTTGGTTCGATAATTTCTGAACCTGTAGGTATTATAGACACCTTCGGCTTCCTTCTAACCTCAACATAGAGCAGACCACAACTAAGCATGCCACCAATATCAATCGGTCTGATACAATGATGTGCAGAAATAATACTATCTCCTATCTTAAAATCCTCTCCCTTAAAACGAACATCCTTTCCCGGTGGGATTGAACTTCTTACTTCAACTGTTTTCTCATCAATTATCGTAACATCCTCTATTTTGACAACTGCATTAAACCTTTCATTTACAGGATTACCTGTATCAATAAATTCAACATCCTTTCCTATGGAAAACCTTTTCGGGTTCGAAGATGATGTACCAAATGTTGACTCTGCTTTAATAGCAATACCGTCCATTGCAGCAGCATCATAATTGGGTGACGCAATTCTTGCAGTAACTTCCTTAACCGTTATTCTATGGAGGGAATCTATTACCGGTATTATCTCAGAGTTCAATGGAAAAAGGGATAAAAACTCAACGCGAAGCATCTGAAGTGCATCCTTCCAATCCATCTTTTTCAGATATATCGTCCGTTTCATCGCCCGTAATATATCATAAAAAAAAATAAAATGCAATGAAAAACTCGGTTCTGGAGTGCAACAACTCCTGTTGTTGCGATTTTTAAGTTTCCAAAGTCACACAGCCTGCCCCGCTCTACGGGGTCAGGCACCGTCCCCAGGTACATATGCACCTACTTCTCCGCAACAGACGTTTTTGTTGTTGAACTACTTTTTACTCTTAACAATCACTTTCGCCCAACTGGCAGCACGCTCTATCTCTCCCTCTTTCAGCGGACCTTCTTTGCCTTTTACGAAAAAACCTTCTGGTGACGCTATGAGTGTCCCGCCATTTCTTTTCAGACTGCCAGCGATTCTTCCTGCGGCATAGCCAAAGATTCTGACCAGTCTCGTCGAGAATCTGGTATCGAACGCAGCTACATTGATGCCCCTAATAGCAGGCTCCGAAACTTTGTTAAGGAAGTCTTGAATCGCCGACGTAGGTCTGCCCCCATGGGTAGGAGAGCCGACGATTAGTAACTTCAATCCCATCAATTGTTCTGGCTCCACATTACTTACCCGGAGTATCTCGACATCTTTTTGGGAACCAAGAGCATTGCCAATCGCCTGGGCTATTTTCTCTGTATTGCCAA
>SOIS01000096.1 GCA_004375965.1 Candidatus Cloacimonadota bacterium
GTTACAGCGGACTTCCGGTCGCAAAGGCCCGCCACGCTCGCTATCGCTTGTGAACCTTCGAGGTCCGCTGAACTCTCTTCGTTATAGCATATATATTAACAACAAGAACATAATAAAAACCGCCCGATTTCATCATATAAAAGCGGGTATTTGGTTTACTTATACTCACCTAAATTGCAGTCACGTATAACGCACTAATTTGTTGAAATAAGGAGACGACTCAAATGAAATATTATGGAGCTAAGAATGTGCAAGTCACGTTATTACTAATACTGCTTTTAATTTCAATAATGGGTTGTACTTCGAAAGAATCATACACTCGATTTTCAGGAACGAAAAATAATCAGGAGTTAGAAAATACCTCTACTTCAGATAAGTCTAATACCGAAAAGATAAAAAGTAGAAAGTTACGAGTTTGGGATTTAGAAGTTATTAATACGGGTAGAGATGCAAACTACCTTAATGATTTAGAGAAAAATGTCTTATTAGAAATGAATAAAGTAAGATCTAATCCCCAAAAATATGCTGAGTTATATTTAACAGAATTAAGATCATATTACAAAGGTAAGGAATTAATATATCCAGATCATTTTCACAAATTAACCGAAGAAGGGGTGAAAGCAGTTGACGTATGCTATGATTATCTAATCAATAAGAAATCAGTAGATATACTTATGCCTTCAGAAAGATTATGCAAAGCAGCAGGAGATCATGCTATAGATCAAGGGAAAACAGGAGCTGTTGGCCATACTGGTAGTGATGGCAGCAACCCTTCTGATAGAATCAACAAATATGGTAAATATATGATTGTAGCTGCAGAGAATATAAGCTATGGACATAATATAGCACGAAGAATTGTATTAACTTTGTTAGTAGACGATGGAGTACCTTCACGCGGTCATAGAGATAACATAATGAGGGACGAATTCAAATACGCTGGTATTGCTTTTGGCTCACATCCTGAATATAGATATATATGTGTTATTGATTTTGTGGGTGATTATAAATAACAAACTTGGGATCATGTCTTCACATTTAACAAAAATCCTTCTATTAAATTCTATTTCATGGACAAATGCAAAGCTGCGGGAAATCATCCTTTTGAATTATTTTCCTTGACTTTTTGATTTAAAAGAAATATATTCGATAAAATTTTAGCGGTTAAATGAGGGAGGAAATATGTCGAAGAAGACCGCCATCTATGATGAACATATAAAACTGGGTGCAAAAATAGTAGAATTTGCAGGATTCCTTATGCCCATTCAATATAAAGATGGAATTTTCAGTGAAGTAAAAAGGGTACGTCAGACAGTGGGGCTCTTCGATGTTTCCCATATGGGAGAGGTGGTGATAAAAGGGAAGGATGCACTTGCATTTATTAATTATATTACAATCAATGATGTCTCTCAACTTGATGAATATCAGGTACAGTATTCTGCAATGTGTTATGAGGATGGCGCAATTGTTGATGATCTACTCGTATATAGACTACCTGATAGATACTTACTTGTTGTTAATGCTTCAAATACGGATAAAGATTCCGAGTGGATTCTAAAAAATAAGGCTGGCGAGGTTGAGATTTCAAATATAAGCGATTCCATTACACAACTTTCTGTTCAAGGGCCTGTTGCTGAAAAGGTTGTTCAGAAGTTAACAGATAATGAATTGAGTAATATGCAATTTTACTGGAGTACTGAAACGAAGGTTTCAGGAATAGAGAGTATACTTTCACGGACAGGTTATACAGGAGAAGATGGTTTTGAAATGTATGCAAAATATAAAGACGGTTTAAAACTATGGAATGATATTCTTAACGCAGGTGAGGAATTTGATATTGAACCTGTTGGATTAGGAGCAAGAGACCTCCTCAGACTTGAGATGAAGTACTGTCTTTATGGAAATGACATTAATAAATCAACTACACCACTTGAAGCGGGACTCTCCTGGATAACAAAGCTTGACAAGGAAAACTTTATAGGTAAAGAGGCTCTGTTGAAGCAGAAAGAAGAAGGTATAAAGAGAAGACTTGTTTGCTTTGAGATGGTTGAAAAGGGAATGCCTCGACATCATTATGAGATACTAAAAGATGGGAAGAAAATAGGTTTCGTCACGAGCGGAAATTTTTCTCCCTCAGTTAATAAATTCATAGGACTTGGATATATTGACGTGCCTTTTCATAAATCAGGAACTGATATTCTTGTAGATATAAGGGGTGAAAAGAAAGAGGCAGTAGTTGTAAAACCACCCTTCTATAAAAATGCATCACATAAATAGGAAAAGAAATTTATGAGTAAAAAATGCTGAGATGTGTCATTGAGTCAGTGTGTTATTTTGTCAAATGTGTGTCATTGCGAGTAAACATTCAAATTCACAAATGAAGCAATCTCATTCTTTTAAAGAACAGGTGAGGCTTATCGTCCTCACATTATGGAGCGCAACAAGTCCTGTGGAATAACATTAGCCTTGGACTGGTTTTCTATTCCACGGGACAAGTCCTCTTGTTGCTGTGATGTTAGGAGACATTGCAATCCAAAAAAGATTAAATTAATCAGAAAGGAGCACAAATGAATGTACCTGATAATCTTAGATATACAAAGGACCACGAATGGGTCCGTGTTGAAGGTGAATTTGCATTTGAGGGATTAACGGATTATGCACAGTCACAACTTGCTGATATTGTAACATTTGAGCTAAAACCTGTAGGTTCAAAATTTAAAAAGGATGAGATCTTTGGTTCAGTAGAAGCAGTCAAGGCAGTAGTAGACCTCTATATGGCTGTTGGCGGTGAAATTGTCGAAGTGAATGAGAAGATAATGAATACTCCTGATGTGGTCAATAAAGACCCTTATGGAGATGGGTGGATTATAAAGGTGAAGATGAATAATGCTGATGAATACAATGAGCTAATTACACCTGAAGATTATAAAAAACTAATAGAAGAACAGTCTTAGGAGAAGGAATGCCATACATACCAAATACAGACGAAGACAGGAAAGAGATGTTTAAGAGAATTGGAGTAAGTTCATTTGAAGAACTCATGAGTGAAATCCCGGAGGAACTAAGATTAAAAGGAGAATACAATCTGCAAAAAGCACTTTCAGAGTATGAAGCAAAGCATGAACTTGAAGGCATTGCAGGTAAGAATAGAACGACAAAGGAATGTATCTCATTTTTGGGTGCAGGTATATATGACCATTTTATTCCAAGTGTTGTTAATATCATTGCAAATAGGCCAGAGTTTTACACTGCATATACACCGTATCAGGCAGAGGTAAGCCAGGGAACGCTTCAGGCAATTTTTGAATTTCAGAGCATGATTTGCGAGCTCTTTGATATGGATGTTGCTAATGCAAGTATGTATGATGGGGCAACTGCACTTGCAGAGTCTGTACATATGGTGGTTAATATTAATCAAAGAAAAGAGATAGTTCTGTTTGATACAGTTCATCCTCATTATCAGAAGACAGTGGAAACATATACCAAGGGACATGGTATAGAGATAAAGAAGGTTCCATACTCAACAAAAGGTATGGTTGAACCTTCCGAGCTTGAGAAGATTATAGATGAAAATACTTCGGCGTGCTTAGTCCAACATCCAAATTTCCTTGGAATCCTGGAAGAGATGGAAGAAATAGAAAGGATTGTTCATAAAAAGGGTGCTCTTCTCGTATCAGCAGTTCATCCGTTGACGCTCGGTATATTAAAGCCACCTGGTGAGTTTAACACTGATATTGCAGTTGCAGAAGGACAGTCTCTTGGTTTAACACAGAGTTTTGGCGGCCCACTTTTAGGTCTTTTCGCAGCAAAGAAGGATTTTATAAGAAGGATGCCAGGAAGGATTATTGCTGAGACCGTTGATATTGAGGGTAAGAGAGGTTTTGTCATGACGCTGCAGACAAGGGAACAGCATATTAGAAGGGAAAAAGCAACTTCCAATATCTGCACAAATGAAGGGCTCTGCGCATTGAGAGCTGCAGTTTATCTCTCACTGCTCGGCAAGGCGGGAATAAAAGAGGTTTCAGAACTTATCTATCAAAAAAGTCATTACCTTGCTCAAGAGATTAACAAAATAGATGGTTACTCATTGGCTTTCCCTGAAGCACCTTTTTTCCTTGAATTTGTTGTGAAAACAGAACGACCTTCGAAAGAAGTTCTTCTTTTGACGAAAGAGAATGGAATATTTGGTGGGTTTGATCTTGAGCGAATGAGAAAGGAATGGAAAAACCACATCCTCATAGCTGTAACAGAGAAAAGAACAAAGGAGGAGATGGATAGGTTTATTAATACCCTGAGAAACCTTTATAAGGATAAAGGTTAATGAAAAGATGAGATTGCTTCGCAAAAGTGGAGCATGTAGAAGTCACTCGCAATGACAAGTATAGTTGTCATTTTTATTCTTCTTTTGCTTTCTTCCAGAGGGTTTCCATTTCGTCAAGGTTGCTTTGTTCGAAAGTCTTGCCTTTCTTCTTTAATCCCTCTTCAATCGCTTTGAATCTCTTTTTAAATTTATCACATGTCTTCCTGAGTGCCATCTCGGTGTCGATCTTTAAAAAATTTCCGAGATGTGAAATAACAAAAAGAATATCCCCCAGTTCTTCTTCTTTTTTTCTATCTGTATCTGCATTTTTTAATTCCTCAATTTCCTCTTTTAGTTTATCAAAAACTCCGCTCATATTATCCCAGTCAAATCCTACGCTTGAGGCAATCTTTTGTAGCCTTTGGGCAAGAAGGAGGGATGGGAGTGTCAGGGGAACATCAGAAAGAATGGAGGATGGTTTTTCTTTCTTTTTAATTTGCTGCCAGTTTTTTATTACTTCGTCTGAATCTTTAACCCTAATTTTATCAAAGACGTGAGGATGCCTTTTAATGATTTTGTTACTTATTCTCTCGATAATGTTTTCCTTTGAATTTGCTCCTTCCTCCACAATCACCATCTGCATGAAGATATTTAGCAGTAGGTCTCCCAGTTCTTCGACAGTTTTCTCTCTATCATCTTTCTCGATAGCATCGATGAGTTCATAAGTCTCTTCAAGAAGAAATGGAATAAGGCTCTTCTGAGTCTGCTTGGCATCCCAGGGACATTCTTTCCGTAATCTTTTAACGAGGTTGTAAAAATCTTCCATTACTACATCTTTGAATAAGGTTCAAATAACCTTGTATACTCATCCTGTGCATATCTATCAGTCATACCCGCAATATAGTCGCAGACAACCCTTTCCTTACCATCTTTCTCAATTCTATTGAAAAAGTCGGGTGGTAGTTGAGCTGGATTCTTAACATAAACCTCAAATAGATCTTCGATAAATCTCTTTGCTTTATCAGCCATCTTAACAACCCTGTAGTTCCTGTACAGATTTTTATAGAGATAATCCTTAAGAACACTGTGTTTTTTAGACATTTTTTTACTGAATGAAATAATGGGAGGGTTTTTCCTTACGTCTTCGAGAGAAGATATTTTCATTTCTTGAATAACTTTTGCACTGTTTTCAATAACGTCTTTTATCTGAATGCCTATGAGGTAACGTATAGTTTTTCTTTTTATAATCTCCCTATTATCCGTTTTTAATGATTTATTAAAACGGTCATATATTTCTTTCCACATAGGAGTTTTATTTAACTGTTCAAGTGTAATAATACCCGATTTTAGACCGTCGTCAAGGTCGTGACTGTTGTACGCAACTTCATCAGCAATGCTTACTATCTGGGTTTCTAAAGTTGGTGATTCATAATCCGGAAATTCGTCAGAATGTTTAATCGTAGGATTGTCGTATTCTGATTTATGTTTTATGATTCCTTCGCGTGTTTCGAATGAGAGATTTAATCCACTAAAATCAGAATATCTTCTTTCCAGTTCATCCACCACCCTTAAACCCTGGATGTTATGTTCAAATCCCCCAAAATCCTTCATCAGGAGATTTAGTGTTTTTTCACCCGAATGTCCAAAAGGTGTATGACCGATGTCATGAGAAAGGGATATTGCCTCTGTAAGGTCTTCGTTTAACCGTAAAGGTCGTGCAATAGAGCGAGCTATCTGAACAACCTCAATTGTATGAGTTAATCGTGTTCTGTAATAATCACCCTCGTGGTTCACAAATACCTGTGTTTTATATTCAAGTCTTCTGAATGCTGCTGAATGTACGATTCTATCTCTATCCCTTTGATAGACAGTCCTGAATTCAGCATCATTCTGTAGATGTCTAAAACCCCTCGTATATTTGCTTTTTGCAGCATACAGTGCAAGATTTTTCTCTTCCAGTTGTTCAATCTCATCTCTCTTTACCATATTACCTCCCTGCCATTTCTTGCCAAGTTGTCAATGTTTAATAACAAGTTAAAAGTAAAAACTCAAAAGTTAAATTTTCCATTTACCGATTAAACCAATAGAGCAAATTCAACTAATAAAACGATTAATTGCTTTCATCTTCCATCCTACATCATACATCCCTTATTAACTTTCATACATCTAATGCCTGAAATGGCGCCTATGAGTAAAGACAAGAATAATATCCTTCTCATTTGCTGCATCAATAACCTCCTGGTCTCTTTTTGAGCCACCTGGTTCGATAACAGCAGTTATACCTTCCTGTGCTGCAAAATCTATTGAATCCCTGAAAGGGAAGAAAGCGTCAGAAGAGAGAACAGCGCCTTTGATTTCTAAACCTGCCTGTTTAGCTTTCTTAACAGCAAGTTCAGCTGCATCAATCCTGCTCATCTGCCCTGCTCCTATTCCAAGTGTTCTTTTATCATCAGTAATAACGATAGCATTTGATTTTACAAACCCAACAACTTTCCAGGCAAAATGCAGAGCATTAATTTCTTTCTCAGTCGGTTTTCTATTACTGACATACTCCCATTCTTTTACATTAATTTTATGCATGTCTCTTTCCTGAATAAGCCAACCCGCAAAGATCTTTCTGTAATCAAAATTTGATTCAATCAAATTTTCAATTTTTACAACTCTGAGGTTTTTCTTTTTCTTAAATATCTCCAGTGCTTCTTTCTCAAAGGATGGTGCAACGATGACTTCCTTGAAACCCTTCGTAATGATTGTTGCAGTCTCTTCTGTAACCGTTCGATTGAAACCAATGATGCCACCAAAGGCAGACATAGGATCTGTTGATAGCGCTCTTTCATAAGCTTCTTTAGTATCCTTACCTTTTCCGATGCCACATGGATTCGTATGCTTTATAACAACAGCAGTTGGTT
Source organism: Candidatus Cloacimonadota bacterium (assembly GCA_004375965.1). Classification (GTDB taxonomy): domain Bacteria; phylum Hydrothermota; class E44-bin80; order E44-bin80; family E44-bin80; genus SOIS01. The sequence goes on from SOIS01000096.1 coordinate 7,207, forward strand.
CATCAAAGCTATTAACAATAGAAAGAGCACTCTCCATATCAACAAGGTTGTTAAAAGATAGTTCTTTACCCTGATATTTTTCGAATGGTAGAATATTAAGAGAATTGAGTTCTCGATAGAGACCTGCATTTTGATGGGGATTTTCACCGTATCTTAAGTCATGAACCTTTGTAATGGTTATACCGATTGAAGAAGGAAGTTTCTCCTCAAAGTTTTCCTTTTGGGAAAGGAAATCGGATATTGCACTATCATATCGTGTTGTATAAACAAAAGCTTTTTTTGCAAGTGATAACCTTTCCTCATATGATAGTCCATCTTTTTCTATTCTTTTTATAATCCAGTTATAGTCAGCGACATCCGATACGAGGATCACGCGTTCGAAGTTTTTTGCTCCTGCACGAAGGAGTGCAACACCGCCAATGTCAATATTCTCTATTGCATCAGCCATTGTGACATCCGGGTACTTCACAACTTCCTCAAATGGATAGAGGTTACAGACAACTATATCGAAAAAGTAAATCCCGAGTTTTTGAAGCTCATTCTCATCTTCTTTCCTTGCAAGGATTCCACCGAAAATAAATGGATGAAGTGTTTTTACTCGCCCACCAAGCATCTCTTTAATGCCGGTAATGCTGCTGACCTCCCGAACCTCTAAACCATTATCTTTCAGATGTTTTGCAGTTCCACCTGACGATACAATGTCATACTTATTTTTCACAAGTCCTTTAGCAAACTCAACAATACCTCTTTTATCATAAACAGAAATCAAAGCCCTCTTCAATTTCCCTCCTTTCATTAAATATAAGCACGCAGATATTCACAGATAAAAACAGATTTCAACAGATTATTTATTTATATCATAATTTACACCTAAGTGTTTCACCGATTCTCTGAACTACGCTCCATACTTCTTCAATTTCAGTGTATGTGCAAGCATTAATGTCATAGCGTTTATTGCTGCAAATTTTCCTAATATTCCTTTTGCACATTCTAATTCCGTAAATGAGACTGCTGAATCTTTTCTTCCAAAAGGTGAATTGAGAAGAAATGGATTGGGATGCCAACTGTGTGCTTTCATTTTGCAGGGTGTGGAATGGTCTCCTGTAACAACAAAACAATCCGGTTCCAGGTCAAGAATTTGAGGTATATTTTTATCAACCTCTTCTATTACTGAGACCTTCTTCTCGAAATTCCCATCCTCCCCGTAACTGTCTGTCTTTTTAATATGGATATAGAAGAAATCAAACGCATGCCAGTTCTTTTTTAGGCTATCAAACTCCGATGTAATACTACTTCCTGTTTCGAGGATTTCCATACCAACGAGTCTTGCAAGTCCTTTATACATAGGATATGTTGCTATTGCAGCAGGGGTTAACTTGAAAAGTTCTTCCATAGATGGAATATCAGGATACTTAGAAATACCTCGCAAAAGAACAAAATTTGCTGGTGTGTAATCTTTTAAAAGTGATGATGCTGTTTCGACGAACGTGTTAACAATTCGTGCTGTTTTTTCTCCCCTACTGTCGAGGGAGGCGGAAACCCTTGGTTTAAGACCTACTTGCTGCGGGTCTGTATCCTTTACACCATCTGAGAGGTCATCGCCTCTGAAGACAACCACAAATCGATGTTCCTTCCCACTCCTTATGATAACCTCTACATCCTCAATACTTTTAATCCTTGATGAAAGAAATTCACAGATTTCCTGGTTCTTTTCCGTAGGGATACGACTTGCTCTTCTATCTGTAATAACACCATTCTCATCTATTGTTGCAAAATTTGACCGTGCAGCAATATCCTTTTTACCCAATTTAAAATCAATTCCTAATGCTTCAAGAACACCCCTTCCAATATTATACTTTAGAGGGTCATAACCAAAGATTGAGAGATGGGCAGGTCCACTTCCTGGAGTGATTCCCATTGAAACTGGATATGTTAAACCTGTAATCGAGTTCTGGCAGAGTTTATCAAGGCTTGGTGTTACTGCATCTTCAAGGGCTGTTTTACCATCTACGGGTAAATCACCAACTCCATCAATCACAAGAAGAACTATCTTCTTTTCATTTTTGATGCTTAATTCCTTGTAAATTTCTTCTGAAACCATCTGAACTCCTCTCGTAAATATTCAGTCAACTATGTTACATTTCAAAAATGGCTGTCATTGTGAGTGTTCCTCCATATTTACTTCCGAAGCAATCTCGGTTTTTCGCACTATGAGATTGCCATCCTTCGTTCCACTCAGGACAGGCTTAATTTCGGGTTCAGAGCTCGCAATGACGGGGTTCACTGAGTATTTACCTCCTCTCTTTTTTACTTTGTTTTTTTCATCTTATCATAAGAAAAATTGATTGTCAATAGGATTTTAGATGGTTACTAAGATACGTTGGATTCTCGTTCTCTTAAATTATTAATATGATTTTTCTTGACTTTCAAATTTGTTGTTTGTATAATGTTTAGATTAAAAACCAATAAAAGGAGAAATGTTGGGGAAAAAGAAAAAAAAGTATGTGCCAGAGAAACAAGTAAAAACAGCCACGCAAAAATTTGTTTCGAATAGAAGAATTAACCCAAAGATGAAAAAACTCTTTTCATTCCTTCCAGTTATAATCATTCTAATTCTTTCGTTGATCTATTTTGCGCCATTGCTCTCAGGAAAGAAGATGATTTATGGATCTGATTGGCTTTCAGGTGAATATGCAAAGAGGGCATGGTCAACTAATTATATACTGGAGAATAAAGAACTTCCTAAGTGGTTACCTCATTTATTTGGAGGATGTCCTACA
>SOIS01000109.1 GCA_004375965.1 Candidatus Cloacimonadota bacterium
CTGAAAAAGATAATCAGCATGGGAACCACCTGGGAATTCGCAGGAGGGGAAGTTTTTACCATATATCTTCCAGGTACCAGCATTTCCAAAAAAACCATAGTTTGTTGAAGTTATCCAAATATTCCCGACATCATGATATTTATACTGAGTATTGGGTTTTGACCCCCTCAGTGGACCAATATAAGGACCCTGTGTGGAGTCCATGTAAGCATAACTGAATGCTACTGTGAATAGCATAAAGAGAATAACAAAAGCTGATGTTTTCCTTTTCATTTTTGCCTCCCTTGTTACCTTTTTAAACAACATTCATATCTTCTCAATATTGATTACTACTACATATTATATTAAAATTTTATTTTTGTCAAGAAAAAAACTTTGAACCACAGAGAGTATAGAGTTTCACATGAAGAAAATAGAGTTACTCTATTTAATAAAAGAAAATTTCATATCAGGGGGTTCTTTGAATCCTCTGTGATCTCTATGGTAAATCTTCTTGACAGGAAAAGAAAAAAATGATAAAACATGTAAGAGATATGTAAAAGAGGAATGCGATAGATGAGATACAAAGGATTTTTAATAGTCGGAATTATGTGTTTAATAGGAAACAATTGTGCATACTATAACACATTTTATAATGCAAAAACCGCCTATAACAGTGCAATGGAATCGAAAAAGAATTCTCCAAACCAAAAAGCACCTCCAAATCTATTAAACGAAGTAATAGAAAGATGCGGGAAGGTGATAAAGTATTACCCAAAATCCCGATGGGTTGACGATGCTATAATACTTATGGGTAAAGCATATCTCGAAAAAGGAGAATATGATAAGGCACTGAGGAAGTTTGAGGAACTCTGTATTTATTATCCAAAAAGCCCTTTTGTAGAAGAAGCACGTTATTTAATTGGAGTTACCTATTTTCAAAGAGAGGATTATAACCTTGCAATTGGTTCTTTTAATGAGGTTCTTAGAATGAAAAAAGGGAAATTTGAGGATGCTTCTTCTTTCAGGATTATTGAAACATATTATAAAAAGAATGATTTCAACAATCTGCTTCTTGTAGGAAAGGATTTTGATAGTAGCTATTCTAAAAGCCCTTATTTACCAAGAGCACTTCTTTTAATAGGGAATACATATATGGAACAAGGAAATCTTGAAGATGCAACAAAAACATTAAGAAAAGCTCGTTCCACCGCAAGAAAGATAGAAGACAAAAACGATATTGATGAGAAGTATGCGGTTGCACTAATAAAAAAGGGAAATATTGACGAAGGGCTAACAATACTGAAAAACCTGTCAGAGAGAAGCACTTTTCAAGAAAGAACTGCTGTTCTGACGTTTGAAATTGTAAATGCATACCTGCAGGATAATAATGTGGAGAATGCATTAAAGGAATTGGAAAATTATGTATCATTGTATCCAACTGGGTCTTACTCTGCTGAAGCCTTTTATAGAAAAGGGTTAATCTATGAAGAAAAAATGGGAGATGCCGAATCTGCCATTTCTACTTATGATAAAGCATTGAAACTTAATCCAAAAGAGGATATCTATGCTCTTGCTGCAAAAAGAAGTTCTGTTCTGAAGGAAATAAAAAAGTATAAAGAGGAGCTGGCGAATCCAGATAGTAGTACTGATCTGCCTAAAACTCACTTTCTCCTTGCTGAGGTTTATCTTTTTGATAAGGAAAACATAGATACTGCATTAATTGAATACAGGCATATTTTATACAATTTCCCCGAAGATACCTTAGTCCCTAAGGCAGCAGTGGCAATTGCCTGGGTATATGAAAACGAGCAGCAAGATAGTATAGAAGCTATAAATATGTATAAATTCATAATGAAACAGTTTCCAGGAACAGAATATTTCCTCGTAGCTGCTGAGGCAATTGAGAGACTGGGAGGGGAACGGGGGAAAAGGAGCGAGGGAGAGGGGGAGAATGGGGGAGTATCAAATGACGAAATCCGAAATCCGAATGACGAAGAAATGAAAAATTCAGAAACACCAATGAATGAAGGTAATACAGAAGAAAATAACGATGTAGAACAGAAACAGTAATGAATAAAATAAGGGATTATTATTCAACTGTTGTTAATAATACACTTATAGATAACAATATATATCTAATAGAGATGTTTCTACCTGAATTTGATGGTAAGGCAGAGCCAGGACAATTCATGATGATAAAGATAGATGAAACCTACGATCCTTTCCTGAGAAGACCTTACAGTATCCTTGAATGTAAAAAAGAGAGGCTGAAAATACTCGTAAAGATTGTTGGCAAAGGGTCGGAAATGATTGCGCAAAAAAAGAAGAAAGATAGATTGTATGTTCTGGGTCCGCTGGGAGTTGGTTTTTCTGTTGATAAGAATAGCCATTCCGTTCTTGTAGCAGGTGGGATGGGAATTGCCCCTCTCTGGTTCCTTGCTAGGGGACTTATGAAAGGAAAGAAAAAGTTTTCAATAGTTTATGGAGAAAGAACAGCATCCCTTTTAGGAAAAGAGATGGATAAGACCTTTGGAGAAAGGGTTTTCTTTGTAACAGATGATGGTTCAAGGGGGTTGAAATCGACTGCATCAGACGCTCTCCCCTCTTTCTTAGATAATCTTCCTTACAGGGAATCAACCATATACGCATGTGGTCCACATGGAATGCTAAAAGAGGTTATTAATTTTGGAATGGGAAGAAATATCCCCGTTTATGTTTCACTTGAGGAGAGAATGGCTTGCGGTATTGGAGTATGTCTTGGCTGTAGTGTAAAAAGAAAAGGCAAATACGGTTTCCTAACTGTCTGTAGAGATGGTCCTGTTTTTAAGGGTGACGAGGTTGAGATTTGAAGATAGACCTTTCGACAAAAATAGGTAAACTAAAATTCAAAAACCCTGTTCTTACAGCTTCGGGAACCTTTGGTTATGGACTCTTGATAAACGAGATTTTTGACATTTCTCGTCTTGGCGGTATCATCACAAAATCCATCACTATTAGATCAAGACCGGGGAATCCAGCACCACGAATTGTCGAGGCTGCCTGTGGAATGCTTAACTCAATTGGTCTTGAAAACAAAGGTATTGAGAATTTTTTAGATGAGGTTCTTCCCAAAATCAAAAGTTTCAATACAAATGTTATAGCAAGTATTGCTGGAGAGACAGTGGATGAATATGGAAGACTAGCTGAAAAACTGGATAGGAACGTGAGTGCAATAGAGGTTAATATCTCCTGCCCCAATGTAAAAAAAGGGGGGATGAGTTTTGGTCAGGATCTATCTTCTACAAAGAAAGTGGTGAAAAAGGTGAGGCGGAAAACATCGCTTCCTGTAATAGTAAAATTGACACCAAATATTACCAGAATAGAGGATATTGCAAAGGCGAGTGAGGAGAGTGGAGCAGATGCGGTTTCCATTGTTAATACATACGAGGGATTCTCTATTGATATATATAGAAGAAACTCGAAACTTGGCGGTTTCAGTGGCGGACTTTCTGGACCTGCGATTAAACCATTGGCACTTTTTGCAGTCTGGAAAGTAGCTAAGAATATAGATGTTCCTGTCATCGGTTGTGGAGGGATCATGAATTTTAGTGATGCGATAGAGTTCTTTATGGCTGGTGCATCTCTTATCGAAGTTGGTTCAGCAACATTCAGTGATCCTAATGCTTCGTTAAGAATCCTCAAGGGTGTAAAACATTTTTTAGAAGAGGAAAATATAAAGAGTATAAAGGAAATTGTAGGTATAGTAGATGAAAATTAGAACTATATTATTAGCTTTCATTTATATAACTCTTTTTTCCTGCTCACCATCAAAAAGGTTTGGGAGCAGAACAGAGGAAATACTGATTGGTTATGCTACCTATTATGGACCAGGTTTTCATGGAAATAAGACTGCATCAGGAGAGGTTTTTGATATGTATAAGATGACTTGCGCACACAGGACATTGTCTTTTGGTACCATACTACTTGTAACAAATATTTCGAATAATAAAAGTGTAAAGGTAAGAGTAAATGATAGGGGCCCTTTTGTAAAAGGTGTTATTATTGACCTTTCAATGGGTGCTGCAAAGAAGATAGGTCTCGATGGCAAGGAAAAGGTAGAGATAAGGATAGTTTTACTCGGGAGGTGAAATGAGAAGAAGTGCTGGAGAACGACTAATCGTTCCACTCGATGTTATGACCTTGAATGAGGCAAAAGAACTCTTGGATAAACTTGGTTCTATTGTAGAATTTTACAAGGTAGGTTGTACACTTTTTACTTCTGCTGGTCCTGAAGCAGTAAAAGAAGTGAAAAAGAGGGGATTTAAGGTTTTCTTAGACCTCAAATATTTTGACATTCCATCTGTTGTTGCTAAGGCAGTCGAATCACTTGTAAAACTTAATGTTGACATTTTTACCATTCATACACTTGGAGGATTTGAATTAATGGAGAGCGTAGTTAAGGTGCTCTGTAATATACCGCATAAACCTATTGCTCTTGGTGTTACTGTTCTAACAAGTATAAACGAGGCTTTCCTTCGAGATGTGCTTGGTACCTCTGATGTGACTGTTGACGAGGAGGTTGGAAGGCTCGCAGAACTTGCAAGAAGTGCTGGGCTGGATGGTGTTGTTGCATCTGCTTTTGAAATAGAGAGAATCAAAAGGTTATGTGGTGATGATTTCATTGTTCTCACTCCTGGTATCAGACCTGAAGGAGCGGAAAGATTTGATCAGAAAAGGGTTTTTACACCCAAAGAAGCCATAGAAAAGGGAGCAGATTATATTGTTGTTGGAAGACCAATTATCAACAGTAAAGAGCCAGTAAAGGTGGCGGAGAGAATAATTGAAGAAATAAAGGAAGGTGAAAATGAACGAAACAATTGAAAAGCTTCTTATTGATAATGGTGTAATTCTTAAGGGACATTTTTTGTTGACATCAGGACTTCACAGTGGATTGTATTTTGAAAAGTTCAAGATTCTTGAAAACCCAAAGGTTTCTGCGCTTCTATGTTCAAAAATTGCGATGCATTTTTCCACCTATGACATAGAAAAAGTTATTGGACCAACAACAGGTGGGACGATACTTGCTTACGAGGTAGCAAAACAGATAGGAGCCTATGCAGGTATTGCAGAAGAGGACGGCAAGGGAAAGAGGATTATAAAAAGGGGTTCAGGTATAAAAGAGGGTGAAAAGATATTAATAGTAGATGATGTGTTAACAACAGGTGGGTCAATAAAGGCTACTATTGACGCAGTATTGGAACATAGAGGAGAAATATGCGGAGTTTCTGTGCTCATTGACAGAAGTGAGAAAGCTCTTAATTTCAATTATCCTTTTTATGCTGTTTACAAAAAAGCTGTTGAAAACTATACGAAGGGAGATTGTCCTTTCTGCAAACAGGGTGTTCCTTTGAGCCAATTGGGAGGGAAAAAAGCAGTGCCAAGTGGTAGGTGAAAAGAAGAGTAGTTAATGCTCCAAAGGGGGATATCCAACTTTGAGATAAAATTAGGCACTGGGCACTAACCACTAACCACTGCCTTACAAGGAGGTATTATGAGTGGGCATTCTAAATGGAGTACAATTAGGAGAAAAAAGGAGAAGATAGATGCGAAAAGGGGTCGCATCTTTACTCAACTTATAAAGGAAATAACAGTTGCTGCAAGAGGGGGTGGCGGTGACCAAAATTCTAACCCTCGCTTGAGAACTGCGATCACAGTTGCAAAAGCAGAGAATATGCCGCATGAAAATATTGAAAGGGCAATAAAAAAAGGCACAGGTGAACTTCCCGGTACAAGGTATGAAGAAACACATTTTGAAGGTTATGGTCCAGGGGGTGTGGCTATTTTAATTGAAACGTTAACGGATAATAAAAACAGAACGACAGCTGAAATCAGACATATTCTTGCAAAGTACGGTGGAAGTATGGGAGAAACTGGTTCTGTTACCTGGATCTTTCATCAGAAGGGACTCGTCCATATCGAAAAAGATGATGTTGATGAAGAGAAACTGCTTGAGGTTTCACTTGATGGAGGGGCAGAGGATGTTTCTCTTCAGGGAAATATTTATGAAATCACTATCAATCCTTCGAAATTTGAATCTGTAAAGAAGTTATTGGAGAAAGAAAATTTTAAGATTCTTAAAGCAGAAGTGACGAAAGCACCGCAATCTACAGTACCAGTCAAGAACAAAAAAATAGCAGAGAAGATACTCGAACTAATGGAAACACTTGAAGAGCAGGTGGATGTTCAGAATATATATTCAAACTTTGATATACCCGACGAGATACTCGAAGGCATTGCTTAAGGAAAAAATTAAAGCCTTCAATAATGATCAAGGGAATTATATTTGATCTTGATGGAACACTTATTGATTCTCATTATGACTGGAATATAATAAGGAAAAAGATAGGTGTTGATAATATTCCCATTCTTACGTATATAAATAATCTAAAGGGAGCATCAAAGAAAAAGGCAATCAATATACTTGATGTTTTTGAGAAAAGAGCAACCCGTAAAGCAAGATTACAAAAAGGAATAAAGAAACTTCTCACCTTTCTTTCAAAAAAGGGTATCAAAAAGGCAATTGTTACAAACAATTCAAGAGAGAATGTTGAATATCTGTTATGGAAATTGAAACTCTCTTTTGATGAAGTTGTAACAAGAGACGATGGGGTTTGGAAACCCTCCGGTAAGCCATTAGAACTTGCAATTAAGAGGCTACGCCTTGAAAAAGACGAAGTGATTTTCATCGGCAACAGCAATCCAGACAAGTTAGCTGCTCAGGAAGCAGGTATAGGATTTATCTATGTAGGTGAAAATGGAGGGTTTGAAGAAATTTTCACTGTAATCGAGCATTCAATTAGTTCCTGATAATGTTACCAATACTATATCTTTCGATTATTGTAACTGTAATAATCATCCTCATAAAATTCCGTGTTGATATTGGTGTTGTTCTTTTTATTGGTGCCATTCTTACTGCTATACTCTTCAGAACAGGAATAAAAAGTTTTTTTCTTACTCTTATTAATTCAATTATAAGTCCAGCTACACTTTCACTTGTTGGAACTGTTATTCTTATAATGTATTTTGGAGCGCTTCTTGAGAAAAGAGGTGATCTTTCAAAGATGGTGGATTCTCTTCGCTCATTAATCCAGGATAACCGCCTGACAATGGTCATTCCTTCAGCCATGATGGGGCTTCTACCAATGCCTGGTGGTGCACTTATATCAGCACCAATGTTAAAAGAGGGTGCAAAGGAATTCAATCTGAGTCCTGCTGATAAGACATTTCTCAACTACTGGTTCAGACATATCTGGGAATATTTCTGGCCACTCTACCCGGGTTTGATTGTGGCTTCCACAATAACAGCAGTTCCAATTTTTTTACTTGCACGATTCATGTTTCCTTTAACAGTTGTTGCAATTCTTGCCGGTCTTGTTTTTGGATTAAAAAGAATTCCTTTTGTTCCTCCATCTTTTTCATCGAAGAAGATAACTGCACTGAAGAACCTTATTTTGTCTATATGGCATATTCTGATAATTATTAGTCTTGTGCTTGCTTTCAAGTTTAATGTTTTATATGTTATGGCGGGTATTTCTCTCCTTGTTTCACTCTTGACAAGGATTAAAAAAAACGATTGGAAGGAGGTTGTTAAACAAACATTCTCATATAAGACAATAATCCTTCTTTTCTCTGTTATGTTTTTTAAAGCCATGCTTATTGATACCGGTGCAATTAATTCTATCAAGGAAGTCCTCAAACCTGAGGGTATCTCGCTATGGTTCCTTCTTTTTATCGCTCCGTTCTTAGTTGGTTTTCTTACGGGTGTAAACCATGCTTATGTTGGAGTAGCTTTTCCTATTCTGCTTCCATTTTTCTTACAAAATGGAGTAAACCTTGCCTATATTATGTTCGCTTACGCAAGTGGATTTGCTGGAATATTACTTTCTCCTGTTCATCTCTGTCTCGTGCTTACAAAGGAGTATTTTAAGGCAGACTTTAATCAAATTTATAGACGTATTGTTCCCCCCGTTATTTTTGTATGGTTGTTCTCTGTTCTTATGTTTTTTCTTTACAAATAAAGGGTTATCATGGAGTGCAACAACAATGTTATTATAAAGGTTTTCTGGAGTAGCAGAGCTTGCTCTGCGTTTTTTACGTTTACCCCGTTAGATAAAGAATTATCTGACGAGGCGAAACAAGTTTCGCTACTCCATTACTATCACATTGCAAAGGAAAATAACCGAATGTGCACTCCAAAAAAGAAAAGGGGATTTCTATGAATGTGATAATTGTTCATGGAGGCGCTGGAACAAAGAGGGATTTACTTGAGAGGAAAGAAGCAGTTATTAAGGCAGTTGAGTCGGGATATAAAATTCTTGAGGAGAGTGGTTCAGCAATTGATGCTGCTATAAAGGCAACAGTGATACTCGAAGATAGCCCATACTTTAACGCAGGAACAGGATCGGGTCTTAACATTGAAGGAGAGGTAGAGATGGATGCATCTATTATGACAGACAGCCTTGAGTGCGGTGCAGTTGCATGTATTAAGAATGTGAAAAACCCAATCCTTATTGCAAAGTTTGTTATGGAGAAGACTGATCACATCATTCTTTCTGGGGAAGGGGCACAGAAATTTGCAGAAATAATGGGAGTTAGAAGCTATGATCCGACGACCAAGAAAAGTAAAACATTATATAATAAACTTATGAGAAAAATAAAAGCAGGTCAGGGAACAAGATATTTCCCCCGTCTTCCGAATTTCATAGAATATTATAATACAGATACTGTTGGAGCTATTGCCGTCGATGAAGAAGGAAAATTTGCAGTTACAAATTCAACAGCCGGGGTTATTCTCAAACTTCCTGGTCGCTTAGGTGATACACCTGTTTTTGGAGCAGGTCTGTATGCAAACGAGTTGGGAGCAGTTAGTGCAACAGGGCATGGTGAAGGTATTATTAGATTATGTCTGTCAAAGGAAGCAGTTGATCTTATGAAAAGAAACAGTGCGCAGAAAAGTGTGTCCATTGCTATCAGAAAGGCAAAGAGGTATAATTGTAGGTGTGGGCTAATTGCGATTGATAGGAAAGGAAGAGTTGGATGGGGTCATACGGCAGATGCAATGCCCAGTGCATACATAAAAAACGGGAAACTAACATATAAAGATTGGATTTAGGGAATATTTTATGCTTGTGATTGTTAATATATTTAGAAAGAATATGATTGAAAATGCCTATCTGTTTAACTCCTATAGTTTCTAAATGGGACGGACATCTTTTTAACGACTCAGTGTTGTCATTGCGAGGAGTGAAGCGACGTGGCAATCTCATCTTTCACCCTCACCTTAATCCTCTCCCGTCAAGGGAAAGGAAAAGTAAGGAATGAAAATTTATTCTTAGGAGATTGCTTCATTTGCGATTATGAGAAGAATACCTGCCCCGTTAAATAGGCTTGGACAATAGATAACGCTATTTAACGGGGTGAACAATGACATTGTTTAAAAAAAGGATAACTGGAGTAAACAGATAAGCATTTAAGAAATTATGAAATTAAAGCCAATAACATTTCCTTTTTAATGTCTCTTATTTTAATATTTCTCAACACTTTCCAATATTGAGGGACTGATTGATGCTAGACAGGTATTATTACTACTTTTAACATGTATGTTTAACTCTGGAGCTCTTTGTTTTTCTCCTTACTGCTTACTCTCTTCTGCCTACTCGTCATTTGGTTGAAGTGGAAATTTTGTGACTGGGGTGTAAACGGCTCCGTCTGGTTTAAGAACACTCTTGAAAAGAGTTATTTCTTTAGCAGTAAATTCCTCTGTCTTTATCGAAATTGACTCGATTCCACTCTTTAGTGAGACCGAATCGTAAACAGATTTTATCCTGCCGAATGTTATATGTGGTGCAAAATCTTTCCTCTCATCGATCTTCAAGAAATCAAGTGAGTTCATTAAATCACGTGTAAGATGAATAATGGGTTCTTTTGATTCAGGAGAGACACCAACCCATAGTACCCGAGGTCTTCTGAAATTAGGGAAAGCTCCCGTACCTTGAAGAGCCATATTGAAAGCTTTATGTTTTTTTGAAACTGTCTGCATTCTCTCTTTTACCTGATCAATAACATCTTCAGCAATCTCACCAAGAAAAATCAGAGTGAGATGGATATTTTCTTTCTTAACCCATCGTACCTTTGCACAATCGGGTGAAATGTTTTCCATTAAAGAAACTACTTCTTTCTGAATATTCTCCGGAACCTCAATGGCAATGAATGACCTCACTTTCTTCCCCTTATTTTGATGTGATTTGCTCACCGCAAAGGGCGCAAAGCACGCAAAGATTTATAGTAGTTACCCATCCACTCCTCCAGGGTTCTTGCACCGCAAAGGGCGCAAAAATTTATAGTTTATTTACAATTCTTTTCAGACCCTTTTTCAATAATTTTACATTGAAATTTATCAATAACCCCAGTCTTTTGTCGCTGATTTTCAAGTATGTGAGAAGTTGTGCCTCATGTATAGGTAATAATTCCTTGACTGATTTTATCTCAACTATTATTTCGTTTTCCACCATGAAATCTGCTCTATAAGAACAGTCTATATTAACGGTTTTATATTTGACTGAGATAGGATATTCAAGTTTAAAGTTGATACCACTCATATTTAATTCATAAGCAAGACATTGTGAATATGTAGATTCTAATAAACCAGGACCTAAATTCTTGTGTACCTCCATTGCGCAGCCTATAATTTTATTAGAAAAAATGTCTATTTTACTTTTATTCATATTAAATTTCTTTCTTTGCGTTCTTTGCGCTCTTGGCGGTGAAATAAATCTTCATTTTAGCTACTTTCCTACTTCATATACCCAGTAGTCTTCGTCGGAGTAGGTCGAGGGCAGCTTGAACAGCTTGTTCCCGTATAATATCTCTTGTTCCTGTAAAATGATAGACCTTTGAATATGTTTTTTCTCTATTTGCAATGGCTATGTAAACAAGACCAATAGGTTTATTCTCTGTTTCTCCGGTTGGTCCTGCTATACCGGTGATAGAAACTCCATAGTCCGAATCCAATAGTTTTTTCACACCATTTACCATAGCCTTAGCAACTTCGCTGCTCACTGCTCCTTTTTGTTTTATGTCCTTCACCTTAACATTTAAGATTTTTATCTTAGAATCATTTGAGTATGAAACTACACCACCGCGGAAATAGTTAGAACTTCCTGGCACATCTGTTATTCTTTTCATGAAAAGACCGGCTGTGCAGGACTCTGCAACTGAAAGAGTTTTCCTTCTCATTGAAAGAAGGATACCAATAATCCTTTCGAGGGTTTCATCGTCACTGCCATAATAAAAATCGTCAACCCTGTCAATTAAGGAATCTGTAATTTTTAAAAGTTTATCACGGGCATCTTCTAAGGTAGCGGCTTCAGTAGTTACCCTTATGTCCACGCCAGTAAAAAATGGAAGGAAAGCAATGGTTTCTGCTGTTTCAATATCTTTCAATCTTTCAAAAAGTGCAGATTCAGAAATTCCTGTTGTGTGAATAGTTTGTGTTAGGATAAAATTACCTCTATTTTTCTTCTCAAGGTATGGTCGAACAGACTTATTAAAGATTGCCTTCATCTCAGCTGGCACACCTGGTAGGAGGATAATAATACCATCTTCTTCCTCAAAAAGGAGTCCTGGGGCAGTTCCAACAGGGTTATTAAGAACCGTTGCACCTTGGGGTATGAGTGCTTGGGATGTGTTGACCTGTGGCATATCAATACCCTTTTTCCTGAAGTATTCCTTTACCTTTAAAAGAATATTTTCGTTCAGCACCAGCCTTCTTTTTAGAAAAGAGGATACTGACTTTTTTGTAATGTCATCATGAGTCGGTCCAAGACCACCTGTCAGAATAGTTATATCTGCCCTTCTCATTCCTTCTTGAAGCGATTTTAATATCTCATCCTTTCTATCAGGGATAACAATTTTTATTATCACCTCAATGCCTAGTTTGAGAAGTTCAGAGGAGAGAAAGGATGAGTTTGTGTCAACAATATACCCGGAAAGTACCTCATTACCTATTACAATAATTTCAGCATTCAATTAAAACCCCCTTCATTTTCAATTCCTGCCCTCCACCTCCTCGGTACGTATTAAGCAGTAGGGAGAAATCAAATAAAGAATTCTTTGCGTGGAGACCCCCAATACCTTTACAATTATGTTCTCGCCTCATTGTATAAGATGATAAAAAAATATAAAAATCCAGAGGATAATACTTGAATACATTCCTGCTATAACATCATCCATTACAACACCCCATCCATTTTTCAGGTTCTGGGACTCGTTTATTGGATAAGGTTTCACGATATCAAAAAATCTGAAAAGGAAAAAACCAATTAAGAAAAAGAGTATTCTTTGGGGAATCATAAAAAGTGTTATGAGCATACCAACAGATTCATCAATTACTATCCTTCTATTATCTTCACCCCAGAGAATTACTAATTTGGAAGAAATCCAAACCCCCAGAGTAAAAAGGATAATTATTAATGAAAGATACGTCAATGGAGATTTCAGCAAAAACCAGATAAGAATACATACAATGATTGAAGCAGCAGTTGCTGGTGCAAGAGGAATATATCCAATACCGAGAAGAGTTCCTGCTATTGAGTAAAAGATTTCAGCTTTGCCTCTTTCTCTTTCCTCCTTAAACTCAACCTTGGCTCGTTTCACTGTTTATCCGATTCTCCCATTCTCCTTTTCCCAGTTACGCTTCGCATTACTTTCTCGGTGTCCACAACAGCTACCGGTAATTCATTAAATATTATGAATCTTTTTGCACAGTCTTCTATGACGAAACTTTTCAATCCGTTAGCTACATCTGAACCTGTATGGGGTTCAACTGGTATAATACCTACAATTTCTGAAACAAAGGTGGCGAATAATCCCTTTTTTGAATCAAGAATAATAATAAATTTCAGACTGCTATTATTGCAACTAAAACTATGAAAAATATTGACAATAGGTATATTTTTGTCACGAAATTCAATCATCCCCTCTTTTAAATTATCTTTAACATGCCTTAGTTGTTTAATCTGATGGATAAAACCAACTTCAAAACCAAGATAGTAGTCGCAAACCTTGCAGATAAGGATCTGATTCTTACCATTCATTTTTACTGTAATTAATGATTTCCGGTTCTTTCAATATTGTTGTGAAGAAAACCATAGAGATACTAAAAAGCCAGAAATTAGAAGATAGAAGTCAGATTTGAAATGATAATCCGAATGATATATCATTTGTTCACCGTTTTCTGTCAACTGCAATTTGGCTTCTGACATATGACATCTATCCTCTATGCCCCCCGAGTTTTACCTCTGCGCTAATGTGTTGATGTTCGAGTGCGTGTTTATCTCGCAATGACAATTGTTCAGAACAATGGTGAATAGCATGAAATTGATAGTATCCAATGATAATCAATTTCCTTTGTCAGGAATGGTATTTTTTGAAACCTTGAATTTTAAAATGCTGTTTAATAGAACCTGCACTTTTTGAGCGAGTGAGTGAATACTTGCACTCATCTCTTCTGTAGAAGCGGTCTGTTCTTCTATGGATGCGGAGACCTCCTCAGAACTTGCTGCTGTATCGGATGCAATCGAGGCAATTTTTTCTACAACAGATACAAGTTTTTTAGTGCCCTCATTTTGTTCTCCTGTTGATTCATTTACTTGGTTTATCAGAGTGGTTACAAGGGTTACTGTCTTTGAAATCTGCTCAAAATCCTTTTCAGATTTATCAACAAGTATCTTACCATCCCCTGCTTTCTTTGCATCTTCGTCTATCATTTTAGCAACTTCTTTAATCCCATCACGTGTACTGTTTATTAACTGAGAGACCCTTTCTACGGAATTGGCAGATTCAAGTGCAAGTTTTCTTATCTCTTCAGCGACAACTGCGAAACCTCTTCCATATTCTCCTACCCGTGCTGCTTCGATTGCTGCATTCAAAGCAAGTATATTTGTTTGTTCAGAGATATCACTGATTAGGTTTAGTATCTCTTCTGTTTTTATCGAATCTTCTTCAAGTTTCCTACTGGTTGCAGATGATATCTTTGAACCTTCATATATTTCATTCATTTTATCGAGTGTGCTCAAAGAAACCTCCATGCCTGTGGATGCAGCATTATTTGCCTTTCTTGCAGATGTAACAGCCATTCTCATCTGTGAAGTTATTCCTGAGGTTATAGAAGAAAGTTTTTCTATTTCTTTGTAAATTTCATTGCTTTTTGTAGATTGTTCCTGTGCCCCACGTGCAACTTCACTTATTGCTGAGGAGATCTCCTCTATTGAAGCATTCAGTTGTTCGCTTGAAGCAGCTACCGCTTCTGTCTCTTTTATAATAGCATCGGCTGTGGAATATATGGAAGCGATTAAACCATCAAGCCTTTTTATAAATCTATTAAACGCCTCACTTGCTTGACTGATTTCATCGGGGACAACAACAGGCAACATCTTAGTGAGGTCTGCCTCTCCCTCTGCAAGGTCAATTGCGCTGTTTTTCATCATATTAATTCTTTGTATGATACCGTAGATAGAGAGAAAACCGAGTGAAAAGATCGAGATGGATGTGATAATAATTGCACCTATATTTTTTTCTAAGAAAATCCCTACTAAAAGTGAGAAAAGAAAAATTAGTGTAAAGGATAATGAGAATCTCTGTCTGATTGAAAAAGTAAAGGGAATTTTTTTGACATTATTTAAGGAAAAACCTCTTTCTGCAAACTCTGACATCAGGGGATGGAGAAAGAGATCACCCAGAAGTATACTTATGAATGAGAAGAAAAGACTTACGACAATAATTGTTGAAATGAGTGAGAGGATAAGAGGCAAACTAATTGTATATTGAAGAGTTGTAAAGATTACAATGATAAGTCCGATGAAGAGAAGGTTTAGCAAAATATGATAAGATGAAATATAAGGTCTCTTTATGAGACTAAGCCACATTTTTGTTATATCTACATTTTCCTTGTCCTGTGTGAAGACATCCCTTGAAAGGAAAAGATAAGAAAGGAAGTGGATGATGGACAGGGTTATCCCAACAGAAAAGACAATAGAAGCAAGTTTTACTATTTCTAATCCTGAGAATATTAAGAACGAAATGGTAAAGAACAATATCATGGGAATAGCAATAAAAAGCGATGTTAGATTTATCGTTACAAGATACCAGAGTATTCTCCTTTTTTCCATAATTCCTCCTTACCCTAACTTATATTTCTTTAATATCTGTTTTATGTCAACAATGGCTGCTATTTCTTCTCCAAACTTAATAATACCTTTAAGATAAGAAAATTCATCATCGGGATATATCATAGGAACATCAAAAATTGAGGATTGTTCAATATCTATCACACCTTTTAATTCGTCGATGAGTATCCCGTATGTTTCATTATTCTTACTTGTTATAAGAATAGTCTCTGCTTCTTTTATAGGTCTTCCCTTGAGATGAAATCTATCAAAGAGAGATAAAACAGGGACTGACTCTCCTCGGAGATATATGACTCCTACAATAAAATCTGGCATTCCTGCAATCTTCTCTTTAACCTCTGTGTCTGTGATTTCATCTATCATTGAAACATCGATACCGTAATACTCGTTTGAAAGTCTAAACAGAACAATCTTTTTATATCCAACTCTTTTCTCATCCTTTTCTTCTTTGGTGGGAGTCGTATTTGCTAAATCTCTTTTCTCTACCTTCTCTCCTATAATCTCTTTTGTAATCTCCCCATCGTGCGAAGGGATTTCCTGTTTTTTCACCTTTTTTGGCTTTTCAGAGCTAATGTCGAGCATCTTCTTAAAACTAATCTTTCTCTTCACCCTCAACTCCAAAGCCTAAATCTGCTGCTACCTCTTTGATAAGTTCACCATCGATAAGCTTTTTTTCAAGACTGTAAGCAATAAAAAGTCCATTTTCACAGATATTGTTTATTATTCTTGGCACACCATTACTTCTTTTATAAACTTCTAAAAAAGCTTCATCTGTAAAGATTTCAGACTGAGTCAAACCCGCTTGCTTAAGACGATGCATAATGTATTCCTTTGTTTCATCTTTACTCATTCCTTCAAGATGATACCTGACCTGAATCCTTTGATTAAACTGTTTGATCATTCGTATCTTTTTTTCAAATTCAGGCTGTGCAAAAAGAACTATCTGTAGGAATTTCTTCTGTGGATTTTCATAATTTGTCAGCAATCGTACTTCCTCTATAAGTGTTGGAGAAAGGAGTTGTGCTTCATCTATAATAAGAATATTATCTTTCCCTTCATTGATATTCTCCTTAAGTATGTCTGTCAATCGGAGGAGGTTGTTATATCTGGTTCTGTAATTTTTTTTCTCTCCGAATCCGTCTAAGATGTTTCGTAGAAACTGAGTTTGTGAAAATTTAGGATTGATGATAAGTGCCTTACTATATTTTTCATCAGAAAGGGATTCCAGTAATCTAACTGAAAGGAATGTTTTTCCACAGCCGATTTCCCCGGTGATAAGTGATATTCCTCCCTGTACCTCTTTGATATGATAAAGCAACCGTGCAAGGGCTTCATTAAATTCACCTGACGGGAAAAGGAATCTTGTATCAGGCATATTCAAAAATGGCTTCTCTTTTAGTCCCCAGAATTCCTCTATCACTTTTATCCTCCGTTCTTCACTTTAGACATTTTATAATACCACAATAATAAAATAAGTCAAGAAAAATCAATATTGTGTGTCAAAGCGCGAAGATTTTTTAAAAATTCTTGACATTAGTTAATCCTTATGTTATGTGAAATAATAATGTCGAAAACAAAAATGTTAAAGAGAAGAAATAGGAGAGAAAAGATGAATTATATTGATATAAATAAAGGGATTAGTAAAATCAAAGCAGCACTTAATAAAGGATGGGTGATAGCTAACCATATCCTTGTATCATTTCATGTTGCTTTTATCTCTTCGGTTTTATCCGTTCCGGGATTTGTTCAAAATAGAGGAGAAGTCTTAAAATTTATGTTCACATCCCATGAGACGATAATTTCTCTTATATTCTGGTATATTACATTTCATACAGGTGTTGCAATACATGAAATGGGGCATTATTTAATGGCAATACGATTAAGTGCATTAAATACAGCTCTACTTACAGATGCTCAAAAGAAAATGAAGCAACCTATGCTTAAAAGAGTTTCTTGGTATGTAGTGATTTTCGTGAAGATTCCCTTTGGCAGACTCAAGGGTGTAACAAAAACAGGATTAGAGTATCATCCTGATGCTCCTTATAATTTAGCTGTTTCAGCAGCTGGTCCAGCAGCAAGTCAAAAATTGGCTTTTGTTGCGCTACCCATTGCAGTTGTGCTACTAACTCTCGGATTGATTGTTGATGTTAGACTGTCGGTTTATGTTGGCAGGTTATTTTTAGGCTTGGGGCTTGTTGGGCTTCTTGATTTTCTACTTGCTGATCTGGGTAAATATAGAGAATTTAAAGAAAGAGAAGCGGCTGCAGCAAAAGCAGCGCAAAAAACAGAAGTCCTTATCAAAGATGTAACAAAAAAATGGAAAGATAGGGTTAAGCAGGTTAAGGAAATGATGGTTCAAACGAGAATGCAAAGAGTAGTTCTTAAAGGGAGAAGAGAAGTTTTAGTTCCATGGGAATTCAGGAACTGTGGTATGGGTGGTCGACATACAGAAAAAGAGTTTCCAGAAAGCAATATCAGTCTTCAGGAGAGCATGTTTGTTCCATTGAGTGTAAAAGATTATGAGGAGGCTCAGGAGATGACTGTTACCCTCCAGACGAGGTTAAAAGAGATTATAGAGAACTCAGAGGGTTGCACCGTAAAGGGTATAGGAACAGAGGGTGGTATAGCTGGTTACATACAAAAAGAATCAGGCGATATTTTACCGGTGCAAAGATTATGGCGCATGCAGAAACAGGCTATCATGGATTGTGGATATATTCCTGGAAAGGATGTAGTGATGGCACTCGACCCAGCAGCAAGCGAACTTGAAAATGCTTATAGAGAGACAACAGGTGTAAAGAATGTAATAGGAACATATGAGGCATGGAGGGATGAAAACCAACCTGTTCTATCAAGAGATGAACTGTTTGAGATATATAGAAAAGCGATAGAGGATGATGACCTGCCGATAGTGTCAATAGAGGATGGTTTTGCAGAAGATGATGATGCTGGATGGAAACTTATAATGGAAAAACTTGGGGATAAAATTCATATTATCGGTGATGATAACATTACTACTAAAGATTCATCGATAGAAGAAAAGGCGGACAGGGGTTTAATTAATACCGCATTGATTAAACTCAACCAAATTGGCTCAGTTACGGAAGGAGTGCTTGCCATACTTACTGCAATAGGAAAAAAACTTGAGACGGTAGTCTCTCATCGGTCTAAATCACCAATTGAGGATTTTGAAGCACAGGTTGCTCTTGCTTCGAATTCATTGGGCTTGAAAGCAGGTGGAGGTTCTAATTCTGAGAGATTATGTAAATATGAAGCGGTTGTAAGGGTAATGAGAGAAATTCAACGGAAACTTGCCATAGGAGAGGAAGTTAAGGTTGATCCAGATAAAGAAGCCTTAGTAAAAACCTTAACAGATAATCTATCGATAACTGAAATTGTCACCCGTGAAGTATCAACGAATACTGGAATCCCGACTGTTGGTGTTGAGGTGAAGGTTGGGATAGAAGGAAGTAAAAGATGCTCGAAACTTTTCACATTTGGAGGTGCAACTCCACTTGGAACATCAGCAGGAACAGATGAGGCTATTCATCTTATCGACAGCATCATTCCAGCTAACTCACCGGTTGCAAAGAGACATCCCGACCTATTCGTGCTTCAAAAAATTGATAAGACATATCGGTTCAAGAAACACGTGAATGATGAAACAGTTGCATCAAAGAAGGACGATGAACTTTCTGAATTATGGAGGAGGGTAAAACGTTTCAAAGGTAAAGGTTGTCTCAATGCAGTGGATAATGTCGATAAGCTTATTTCTAAAGCCCTTCTTGGGAAGAGAATTTCTGAGCTTGGTGAGGTGGTGGAATTAGATAGAATGTTATTGGAACTTGAAAAGAATTTAGCCTTAGAAAGAGGAACCTTGTCTCCTGATGCATCAAAGGATGAGCAGATAAGGGTTATGCAGAGAAAGGGTAATTTAGGAATGAATGCAGTTCTTTCAGTATCCTTAGCCTTAGCACGGTTAAAAGGGACTATGGAGGGAAAAGCATTATGGGAAGTAATAAGGGAACAGATGGTTACTACAATGAGTAAGACGATTGCGGTTAATGGGGGAATAAAATTGGTTGATTCGCTTAAAGAGAGTTTAATCTCTTATAGAAAGAGAATGGCACAATTTGAAAAATCCGTTAAAGAGGGAGAACGCGGAGAAGACGTTAAACTTACTACAGAAGAAGAGGCTGCCATAACAGATGAACTGAATCAGACTGTAGAGAGAATAAGAGCAGCAGGGAGGAAAGAAGGTCAAGAACTATGGGAGGTCATTAAAAAAGAGTTGACCTTTGGAGAATTGAGTGTAGGTCTCCAGATAGTTAATGAAAATAAAGATAAGGATGTTAAACTCTATCAACTACTGAGGGAACAATTGCCTATCTACGGAATAGACAAGGATAAAGGAGAAAGGAGAAAGGTTAAAGGAAAAAGGATTTTCACAGTCTGAAGCCTGTGGCTACCAACAAGATAAGCCAAATAAACGATACAAAGGAAGTAAAGGTCCTAAACAAAAATCCTTAATAACCTAGTGGCTCAATAACTTAATAACCCATCAACTGCTTATTTCACTCGCTCTTTTTTTAACGAGGATAGATCATTTCTGATGCGTTTGAGGGATGAAGAAAGAGAAAAGATATAGAATACTGTTCCAAGCCAGATTACTGAATAGGCAATAGTAAAAAAAAGCATAATTCCTCCTTTTAATATAATGCAAAAGCATTATACTTGATTACGAAGATTATTTTTGATTCCACTGATTAAATATACAATATTATCTGTGTGCATCCGTATAAGTCTGTAGTTGAAATTTTTCCTTTTTATTCTCTCAATTTTTCTTTCAGCGATGCAATTTCATCCTTTGTTTTTTCAATCTCATACTTCATCATGAGAAGGTAAAAATAGAGAAGAGTGAAACTGAAAACGGAAATTAGTAGTGCGAGAAGCATAAGAGGAGTAAGGCCTGTTCTTTCAACGACGATCAGATCACAATGAACAGTCCTCCACCATCTGACAGACATAAAAACAATTGGAATGTCCAGAAAACCAATGATACCAAGGATTGCACAGAAAACAGCGCTCCTTTCACTCCCCTCTGTTTCAAATCGTAGTATGAGATAAGCGACATACATAAACCATAGGACAAGCGTTGAGATAAGTCTTGCATCCCATACCCACCAAACACCCCACGCAGGCTTTGCCCAGAGAGAACCTGAAATGAGGCAGAGTGTGGTGAAAAGCACACCTATACCAGCAGATGAGTATGCAACGATATCCCACTGTTTTGATTTTTTTATCAGGTATCCAATACTACCAATAAATACGACGAAAAAAGCGAGAAATCCTACCCATGCTGTTGCAACATGAAAATAGAAAATTTTCTGAACCACGCCCATTGTCTCTTCAACAGGCGCCACGAGAAAGACCGTAATAATTGAAGCCAGCAAGCTTAAGATAAGTATAATACCAAAAAAGATTTTCATAGTTCCTCCAGGACGAATTCAAAGATTAAAAAGGATACAACTATGAAGAGAATATCATAAGCTCCAAGCATTGCGATCCAGTTTCCTGCCTCTTCTCGTAAAGACCTTCCAAGAAAAATAATTTCAGTACACCTAATGGAACCAATAAGTACAGGAATTATTATAGGAAAGAGGATTATAGGTAGTAAGATATCTCTCCTTTTTGTGCTTGTTGAGATAGCACTCAATATGGTGCCGACAGATGAAATCCCTGCTGTACCAAGCATAAGTATGATTGTAAGTGGTGGGATTACCTTCATCAAGGGATAGTTAGAAAACAATAAGAATACAGGTACAGTGAACAGTTCAATGATAAGAATAAAAATGAGATTACTCAACATTTTTCCCATATAGATGACACCTCTATCAACAGGAGTTAGCATAACAGCTTTAATAGCTGCGTTTTCCTTCTCAACAGAAAAAGAATAGTTTAGCCCAATAACACTTGCAAAGATGATTGTCATCCAAATGAGGACGGCACCGAGTAGCTTTACTTTTGGAAGTATTAATTCAAGGGTAAAGCTGAATATAACAACAACCAGTAAAGAAAAGATTAACATAGAGATTAATGCTCCGCCAGTCTTCAGCTCGTTTAAAATATCCTTTTTTATTAAGATGAAAAGGTCCTTAAAAGGTTTCATTACGAATCAATCTCCTGTAGATTTCATTTAATTCATTTCTCTCAATTTTCTTTTTATCAGATTCAAAGAGAATCCTACCTCGAGAAAGTATCCCAATCCTTGTTGCTATTCCGTATCCCCTAAGTAGATTGTGCGTTGTCATGAAGATAACCTTTCCTGATTTTCGGTAATTCGAAAGTTGTCCTTCCAATATTTGGACACCTATTTCGTCAAGACCTGTATATGGCTCATCCATCAGAATGACTTCTGGATTATGAATAAGGGTTCGGATGATTGATAAACGTTGTTTCATTCCACGTGAAAAATTTCTTACAGATTCATTCATTCTTGTCTCAATCTCAAAAAGAAGTGAGAGTTCGTCTATCCTTCTTTTTATATCCAGGATACCATAAAGCGCTCCGTAGAATTTAAGATTCTCAAAACCTGTAAGATTTTCGTAGAGAAATGTACTGTGTGTTAGAAGACCAACCTTTTTTCTATAACTTGCATCCTGTTTATAGATATCCTTGTTTTCAAAGGTAACTAAACCTTCTGTGGGTTTTAAGAGTGAAGATATTATCAGGGTAAACGTGGTTTTCCCTGAACCATTAGGTCCAAAAAGGACATAAAGTTCGCCATTTTCAAGCTGAAGGTTTACATTAGAAAGAACCTTTCTTTGACCAAAATATTTTTTAATCTTTTCTGCTTTAAGAGTTGCCATGAGGGCCCTTTTCAATCTCAAGCATAACCTTCTTTAATTTTGCCTTATTTTCCTTTCGAAGTTCCCTGTAAATATTCTCTTCTATCTCACCTTTTTCAAATTTCTCATCAAGGGTGGCAAGAAGAGATATAAGATCCTTTTTCTTTTCTGTAAGATTATAAGATGTTGTTGTAATGCTCTCGCCTTTCTTCCCTTTTTTGAATATAAAACTAAATGCTACGATAAATATTACAAGAAGTATAAGTGAAATAATAAGTGTATTTTTTCTTCTTACCTGTTTTCCCAGTCCGTGGATAGTAATATAAATTCTTTCTCCCTTTTTAAGCCCTGGTCCCGAAAGTGTATAGTATTTTCGCTCGCCCATTTCTAGCAATCCTTCATCAATAAGTTTTTTACTTGCAACACGTAATTCTAAATTTTTGATAAGGAAGTAGAATATCTCTGTGTCGTAATATATATCGAGAGGAAAAAGATACGTATTACTTTTAACACTAAGATTGTACCTGAAAGCAACGGGACTTTTCCCTTCTTGTATCTTTCGTGTATCAATAATCCTATCCTTCTCTTTAATTAGAGAATCTTCATCTAACCCGTTCAAGAGTTCAAGATTGTTGTATCCCTTCGGAATAGAAAAAGTGATGGTTTCATCCATACTTACTATTTTATGAATGTTCAAAAGAGCTGCATCGGTCACAATAAGTTCTCTACCTCTCTGTTCGACAACAATGTGGTGGCTTTCTATTGTAATGCCGGGCATAGCAAGGATAAAGGATAAAGGATAAAGGATAAAGAGAAAACAACAATTTCCCATTATTTCCGTTTCTTCCTTGTTTTTGAATACCTTTCCTTTCGAATAAGTTCCTCAATTTCTTCATCTACCTCTGATATCTCTTTTCTTTTTTTATGCGGTATCATTGCAATAATTGACCCAATGAAGAAGAGATAGCCCCCGAACCACAACCAGAATATAAGCGGATTCAGATGAATTTGTAGGCTTGAGGAAACCTTCTCAGTTAATCCAGCAAAGATAATATAGAGGTCTTCCCTCCAGGTAGAAAGAACAGCAATCTCTGTGTATGTTTCTTCACTATTAGGATATAGTAACTTGGCAGGCTTAAGTTCTGTAATACTTCTTCCATCTCTTTTTATATCGAGAATAAGAGATAATTTATACCTGTTTTCACTTTCCTCTTCTTCAACATTTTTATACTGAATGTTGTATCTACCCATTTTTATTGTTTCTCCCATCTTAAGAACCGTATTCTTTTCTGTCTTAAAAATTGAGGAACCAGTTATGCCTATGCACATAAGAGCTATTCCGAGGTGGACAATGTACCCCCCATATTTTCTTCTATTTCTCAAAATACCTTTGATTTTACCCAATTCTATAAGGACTGATACTATGATGAAACAAGATACTGTAAACGCTATGATTGCGCCTGCATTTCTCATCCCTCTTACAATGAGGGTAACGAGAAGAATGAGGGAGATAATAAGAGGAGGAGCAATTTTTTTGAAAGAAATCTTTGCAGAAACTTTTTTCCATGGGTAGATAGAACATAAACCTGTAAGAAGTAATAAAGCCAGTGCTAGAGGAGCTAATGCTTGATTGAAAAAAGAGGGACCGAGAGAGATTTTCGTTTTACCAAAAAAACCTGAAATAATCGGGAATAATGTCCCAAAAAGAACAATACAGGCTGCAGCAACAAGTATAAAGTTATTAAAGACAAAAAAGCCTTCTTTCGAGAATAGTGATTCTAATCTACTTTCATCCCGTAAGAGGTGTAAGCGGAGAAAAAGTAGGATAATGTATGCGATTATGGAGAGTATAATAAATAACAATAAATAAATACCGATATTTGACTCAGCAAACGAGTGTACCGAGGAAAGAATATTGCTCCTTGTAATAAATGTCCCAAATATACAGAGTTCAAATACAAAAAGGATGAGTACCTTGTTCCAGGTCTTAAACATTCCTCTTCTCTCCTCCATCATTGTTGAATGGATAAATGCTGTTGCAAAGAGCCAGGGTATGAGTGCGGCATTTTCAACAGGGTCCCATGTCCAGTAACCGCCCCATCCAAGTACAACATAAGCCCATTTTGCTCCGAGTAATATCCCGAGGCCAAGAAAGAACCAGGAGAATACTGCCCATATCCTGCATTCTTTAATCCATTTTGCATATTTATCTTTTTTAAGTAGTGACGCAACTGCATAAGCAAATGGGATAGTAAAACCTGCGTAACCGATAAATATGGTTGGAGGATGTGAAATCATATATATATTTTGTAGTAATGGATTCAAACCAAACCCATCAATGGGAATCGAAGTAAATCTTTTGAAAGGGTTGCTCAGAAAAAGAATGAGTATGATTAAGAAGAGTTCAATAAAAAGAATAACAACAGATGCATATGATGTGAGACTATCAAGTTTTTTCTTTAATACAACTACAAAGGAGAATATGGATAGTGTCCAGAGCCATAGAAGAAGAGAGCCGTCCTGACCTGCCCAGAATGCTGAAATGGTATAGTAGATTGGGAGGTCCCTACTTGTGTAACTTGCAACGTATATATTTGAAAAATCTTTTTTGATAAGAAGTATAAAGAGTATTATTGAACTTACAGTAATAAGAAAAAATATGGATACAACGCCCCGTAATCCACTCGATGTAAAGTCTGCTCTATTTTTACGTAACCCAATACTGTAGCAAATAATCGAGTAGACTGCAACGAGCCCAGAAAGTATTAAAAGGATATTTCCTACCTCAGAAAGCAATATTTTCCCCTTTTCTTAGATCTCCCTATAATAAACCAAGACAGTAGCTATGAATTTGAATTATCAAGAAGAAATTAGAATAAAATCCATACATATGACAAAAGGAAGAAATTGTGAAATTGGAAAATTCACATCTCTTTAGTTTCTTAGCTTCGATTTTTCCTATTTTCGTACTTTCCTAATTTCGGTCATCATATTTTCCATCTTCAGTCTGTAGTCTTTAGTCTTCGGTCTCCTGTCTTATGTTTGGATTCAGGTTTATATTCGTCACTTTTTGCAGGTCTGTATTTCGATGGACATTTGGTAATGAGTTTAGTGGCATTAAAGATTCCATCCTTACCTAAAGTTCCTTCCACGACTACCTCTTTACCGTCCCTCAAGAGGTCTGGTTTAATACCTTTGTGAAGAACAGGAAGTTTCTCTTCTCCATCTGTTAATTCAAATTTCAGGAAGAGTTTCTCTGGATTCCATTCTATCGAGCCTGAGACCACGATTCCATCAACTCTGAATGGTTTTTCTTTCAATGAATCTTTTCTTTCGCTAACTTCACTGACAGTGAGATAGTAAACTCCTGTCTTCTTGAAACCCCTCACAGCGAGAAAGACAATGCAAATAATTATAATTAAAACACCTATAACATACTTCAATCTCTTCATAATTATATTCACATTTTTGTCTTTTTTCTTAAAATATCAAATTGGAAATTGCTTAATGTGAATAAAAAAGGGCAGGCTACAATTCATGATTTTAATAATGGTATTTGGTTCCGCCTGCCCACATTTATATAAAAGTAGATTTCTTCTTTATTTTTTAAATGGCATAGCCATTTTTTTAACCTGCTCTTCTGTAAGAGGTTCTGCATAACACGAATACTGCACCATTGGCTTTATGTCATTTTTAAGGGGAACCCACTTATCACCGTCTTTATCTACGAATTCCCATTCCAACTGATCGGGAACAAGTGGAACAACGCCTTTCCATGAAACCATTTTGTTGTCCTTAAATTCTGCCATTGGCACAGATTTACCTTCCTTGATAAGCATAACTGCTTCATTCGCATGGCAATCAGTGCATCCTCTTGCCTTTGATTGTACAGCATGAGTGAAGTACGGAGCATAGGTAATGAATTTCTTATCCTCATACACGAGGGTCTGTACATTGCCAGAGGTAACCTTCCCCTTGTAATTAACAAGAATCAACCAGTCCTGTATAGGAGGGAAAAAATTTCCTGCTCGTTTTCCTGTTTCAAGGAATTTACTAAAATGACAATTCAAGCAAGAAGTGGTGTTAGCTACATGACAGGCTGCACAATCCAACTTCTCTTTATGCACCTTATGAGCTCTGATATCTACGTCTTCAAGGGAATGGCATGTCTTACATGATGCTTTTACTGCTCCTTCATCACGCATTGTGTGATAAATTGTCCCATCACCGTGAACATCCTCGCCGGTATGACAATCTACACAACCCATACCACTTGCAATATGGACATCGAGAGCGTCCTTCTCCCTACCAATCTTGAAGGTAACTTTTTCTCTGGAGTGACAGGCTAAACATGTGTTCATATCTTTTGCCTTATCAAGGCTATATGAGCATTTTCCGTCTTCTGTTTTTGCATGGCACGGTTCGCACGATTT
The DNA here is from genome assembly GCA_004375965.1 of Candidatus Cloacimonadota bacterium. GTDB lineage: Bacteria > Hydrothermota > E44-bin80 > E44-bin80 > E44-bin80 > SOIS01. The sequence continues at coordinate 26,488 of SOIS01000109.1, forward strand.
AACATGGCACTTCTTACAGTCCAGTTCTTCATATGGAACACCCGTTATCTCCATAAACCCGCCATTCTCCTCGTACCAATATCGCATGCCCTCTCCCGTGTAATGTAAGCTCTTATAGAAGCAAGGTTCTTGTTTTTCCTCTGCTGTGCTGAATAAAACCAGTCCGCTTGTTGACAATATAACGATTAAAACGAACACTATAATCCATGATTTACTCTTTATGACTTGTATCACTTTACTACCTCCTTCCATTAAAAATCCCTCTATGTTACTCATTTTTCTTTTATCAGTCATGCTTAGTATAATTCAACTAAAATATATAACATAGATAAGAAAATGTCAACCCCTTTTTACACAAACTTTAAACATTTTGAAAAAATCAGAAATTTTTATTATCGTTTTTAAGAATGTTGTTTGGCACTTATTTCATAGACCAATAAAATAAAGGATTATACCAAGTCCAAGACCAAAGAAGAGCTTAAATGACTTAATAAGCAGAGAGTCCCTCACACTATAGGACAGGAGTGGGAGCAAACCATGACCATCCTGGACAATAGAACTTGTAAGAAGAACTGAAAAGGGTATAAGTCCTTTTGAAAACATTGCAACAAAGATAAAATGGGGTCCTGATTCAGGGATAATTCCTACGAGTGCACTTATAAGTAGCACCCAGGTAAGGTGTGTTCTGATAAAGGGTTCAAGGTTCAAGTATTTCATACCAAACTGGACAAAAAGTAGGGCAAAGAATGTCCAGAGGAAAACACGCCAGATATGTTCCCTAATAATATGGTGCCAGATATGTTCCTTCAGATAATGGTCTGGAACAGTGGAGATGACGAACAGGGTAACAAGGAGGAGAATAACAAGTGTTATTTTCTCCCAACCAAAATTTACAGGGCCAATAAACCCTGCGCCAATCAGGAAAATGAGGATTACAAGCAGTAGTAACAAGATAATCCTTATAAGTATTATATGAGGAAATGATTTCCACAAACGGATATCAAAACAGCGACATCTTTCATCATTTAAATGTAGCTGTGCAAGTTTACACTCTTCACTGGGTTTAATCTTGAAAAGCTGGG
>SOIS01000155.1 GCA_004375965.1 Candidatus Cloacimonadota bacterium
CTTGTTGCAACCCATAGATCACCTGAGGTAGGGTCAGGTGCAATGCAAAATAGTTGTCCAGCCACTAACATTGTATCATAAAAAGCAGTATCTGCTCCAACCCAGGTTCCCCCACCATCTGTAGAATGGTTCCATAATAATACATTCTCCTGACTCCATACAATATAGGGATTGTCATCGTTCAGGCACATAGCGGGGTATGTCTCTGAAATGCCATTTGTCTCAGAAACCATAATTCCAGGTCTCACTACATTGAATTGAATTATACCAGCTGATGTATCAAGGAGAGCTCTCGTGTAGAAGATTTCATATCCATCAGGATTACCAGACTGATGCCAGGCAAAATGGAGGTTTCCTTTACTATCTGCCCAGACATGACCGCTTCCTGTATCCTCTCCTCCATTTGAAGTAAAACTATCGGGATAAGAAAAGTATTGGAACATATCATCCCAGTAAGTGAACAGTGATGCACCACCCCAGGAACTTCCTGTTTCCCATATTATAACAGGAAAATTATAACTGCCCACCATAACATTGGTAATATGTTTTGCATTGGGATAGTCCTGAGGGGAACTAAAATTGCCGCCGTAATCAATCCCAGAGAAAACAAGATATAGGCTATCTATTGGAGGCGGATTGTCCATCCCCTGTGCCATTATCTTCACTTCTATGAAGAGCACGAGAAATAAAGCAATCATCAAAACTGAACATAACTTTTTCATAACACCTCCTTTTCAGGATAAAACATTATAAAATCTTTACCAATGATAGAGCGGTCTTAGCCAATAGAATAATTAAATTTAGTAAGGGAAAATACATTTAGCTTTTCATTCCCATCCTTTTTCGTTTTTTGAGTAGTTAATTAACTATAGTGAATATTAATAGTACTGTCAAGAGTTTTCTTGAGTCTTTGAAAAAAACATCAGAGATCTTTGATTACACAAATTAGACATTTCAGACATTGCTAAAACTCTCCATAAAAACCTTGACAATGATGGAAAACAGTGCTATTTTTATAGAGAACCGAGGAGCGTAAAAATGGCAGAAGAAAAAACATACGAAGAAAAGGAAGAGTTAATCTGTTCGGTCTGTACAACTTCTTTACAAGAGGTTGAAGCAGTAAAAAGCAAAAATATTCTTTTCTGCAGAAATTGCTGGAATAAAAAAATTGTGAAAGATAGGAATACACTCTCTCTTTATGCCTTCTTTGTCGTCTTTATCTTGTTCCAATTATGTTTTTTTATTCTACCATTTGTTCATGAAACCAGGGGTTTCCCATCACTTATCTTTATTGTCCTCTGTGTGGTGATTGGAACGCTCTGCGGAATGATTGCATACGAAGAGGTCTACACACGAATATCAAGAAAGCTGATAATTAATAAAGAAATGACTAATCCCAAATCAGAATTACGAACAAATGACAAAACACCAACTATAGATAAATAATAAGAAAGATAAAAAAAGCAAGATAGTCACTTATAAATAAAGCTCTCAAATTTTGTCTTAGATATTTCTTCGTTATTCGGATTTATAGATACTTGCAGGTATTAATTTCCTGAGCTTAATATTTTCCTCTTGTTTTCCTTATTGCGGAAAGCGCCATACCAACTGCCTGTTTGGGATTTTTTGCTTTGAGTATTGGAATATTGATATTCCACGTTGCAATCCCAACAACAGGAACGTCAAATCTTAACGCAAAGGCAATTTCAGAGAGTGTTCCATATTTCCCAGCAATCGCTATAACCGCATCACTCGAACGAGCAATAATAACATTTCTCGCCTCCCCCATTCCAGTAACTATTGGAATATCTATATACGGATTTGCACTCTCTTTGTCATTACCAGGAAGCACACCAATCGTAATTCCTTTTTCTTCCTTTGCCCCCTTACAAGCAGCCTCCATTACTCCCCCACGACCACCACAAATTAGGATTGCATTTTTTCTGGCGATTTCCTTTCCAACTATGTATGCAACTTCAGAAACAGATGAAGAACAAGTCGAAGAACCTATAACACCAATAATAATTTTCTCTTTCACACTCTCTCCTTTTCATTTTCATTAGTAATTAATAATCACACATTATTTGTATACAACACGTTATTAACTTTCTTATAATTTTCGTAATTCTGATTTAGGATTTTCACATTTTTCGTCATTCGGATTTTCAATCTCTTATCCGCAATAATTCTATGCATCCTCCCATCCTTCCCTTCCTATTAATGGAACAAATGTACATCCAAAGCAGGGTTCTTCAATCTTTTTACCATCCTTCTTTCTTACTACAGTTAAAATCTGAGAAAAACTGTTTCCAATAGGAATAACCATCCTGCCACCTTCTTTCAATTGAGAAAATAGTAACTCAGGGACCTTTGGAGAACCAGCAGTTATCAGTATTCCATTGTAAGGAGCTAACCCACTCCAACCCAGTGTTCCATCACCTATTTTGAATGCAATGTTTGTATAGCCCAATTCTTCAAGCTTCTTCCTTGCTCTCTTTTCAAGTGCTGCAATTCTTTCAATTGTGAAAACTTGTCCACAAATCTCAGCGAGGATCGCTGTTTGATAACCAGAACCTGTGCCAATCTCAAGTACACACGAGTCCTTATCCAGTTCCAACTTCTCTGTCATAACAGCAACCATATATGGTTGTGATATTGTCTGACCTTCTCCAATAGGTAAAGGGAAATCGCCATAAGCACTTTCCCAAACCGCCTCTTCTAAAAAAAGATGTCTGGGGACCTTAAGCATTGCCTGAATAACCCTCTCATCAGTTACACCCCTGCGAACGATCTGGTTTTCTACCATCAATCTTCTTTTCTTCTCAAATTCCATTTCTGAATCGTCTTAATAGCTTATCAATATGCATTCTCATATTTTCTATTTCCTTGTAATGGGTCAGGTCAAGATGCATTGGAGTTATCGAAATCTTTCCTTCTTCTATTGCTTCAAAATCTGTACCATGGATCTTTTCCCATATTGGTGTATCACCACCTATCCAGTAATAATATTTTCCCCTTGGATCAACATCCTTAATAATATCATCCCTGTATATCCGTTTACCAAGTTTTGTAATGGCAATACCTGTTATCTTAGAAGGAGGTAGGTTTGGAACATTCACATTGATAAGTGTTCCTGGTTGAAGGTTAAAATCATTTAAGGATTTTACAAACCCTTTAATGAAAATCTCTGCAGCATCAAATGTTAAGTTTTCCTTTCCAACAAGCGAAACTGCTATTGATTTGATACCGAGGATCGTCCCTTCAAATGCCGCAGCAACCGTTCCAGAATAGGTAACATCTTCACCCATATTGGGACCATGATTTATACCTGAGATAATCAAATCAGGTAGATTATCCTTCATAAGTCCATGAATAGCAACAAGCACGCAATCAGTGGGTGTTCCATCAACAGTGTAAGCCTTTTCGCCTTTTTTGTTAATTCTCAGTGGGAAATTAAGTGTGAGTGAATGACTCGCTGCACTTTTCTCCCTATCGGGTGCAACCAGGTACACATCATTGTCATCCTTCAGAGCATTCTTAAGTTGCTTGATTCCTGCGGCATAAAAACCGTCGTCATTTGTTACAAGGATTCTCATTCAAATAAACTCCTGCATGCGAGACCTATGAATCGGCAGGTATCACTAAAAGGGTTTATGTGGCTTTTCTCTTCTCTATATACTGTGCTGATTGGCACACATCCTATTTTGAAACCCATCCTTCCTGCTTTTATAAGTATTTCTGACTCTGTCTGAAATCTTCCTGTTCTGAGTGGGACCTTTCTGAGTACCTCACTTGATATGTACCTGAAGCCGGACTGGCTATCAAAGACACGTTGGGATGCGATAAGAGATACAGTCAGGGATGTAACCTTATTTGTAAAATATCTAATCAAAGGCATATTTGCTAATGTCATTCTCCTTGTTCCTACCAGTATATCTGCGGAATCCTTTTCTTTGATAAAATTCTCTATCTCTTGTGGCATATGCTGACCATCCGCATCTATTGTTATAACACCTTCAAATCCATTCTTTATTGCATATTCAAATGCGGTTCTGTGTGCCATACCTTTTCCAAGATTTTCCTTATGTTTCAGCAGTATAGCTCCAAATCTTTCAACAATAACAGATGTTTTATCTCGTGAACCATCATCCACAACAATTATTCCCTCCCTGGGATAATTCTTAAAATGATTGAGCAATTCAGCAATATTTTTTTCTTCGTTATATGCCGGAATAACAATTGCTATCTTCATTCCTTCTCCAGTCCCCAGAACGGTTCGAATCTATACCACTGGCTCGGATATCTTCTGATATAACTCTCAAGAATCTTCACCCATCTCATTAAATTCTTCTTTATATCCTCTGCCTTATAGCCACTACTTTCAATGACAAGGGGAGAATTGAAAATTACATCATACTTGCACATTCCCATCCTTACAGCGAATGTAGGAATGACAGCTGCACCGTTTCTCATAGCAAGGAGAAAAGCACCTGTCGGAAACCTTGTATTTTTGCCAAAAAAAGGGACTTCTATCCCCTGATTTGTATAATCCCTGTCCCCGACTATTGCAACAAGTCCGTTATTTTTTAACTTCCGCAAAGACTTCCTCACTGCTTCGTCAAGATAGACAACCTCCATCCCTTGCTTTTGCCTTCTATCAAAGTAGTAATTTGTGATAAACCTATTTTTGAATCTCTTTGCAATAACCATTGGTGAATGACCAAGATAGGTAAGCAATGCAGCACCCCATTCCCAATTTCCGAGATGCCCTGTAAGAAAAATAACACCTTTCCCCTTTTTTAGTGCTTTTTTTATATTTTCAAAACCAACAGGGTTAACGAATTTTCTAAAGGTTTTCTGATTTATCTTTCTGATAATCAGAAATTCATAGAGAAAGAGACCGAAATTTTGAAATGTTTCAAATATTATCTTCTCTTTTTCCCACCTCTTCAACCTATCGGCAAAAGCATACGACAAGTTTTTCTCAACATTTATTCTTCCTTTTATGTAAAAGGGCCAATACACTCCAGCCACAACACATTTGGTAATGAAGTACGCTAACTTCATAGGGAGAATGTAAGAGAGAAAATTAATAATTATATAAAAAGTTGTAAACATCCTAATCTGTCTTGTATTAGAAAGTAATTAATTCATCTTCACTAATAAATCGACACTAATTATGTATACCATAAAATCCATGGTAAGGCAAGAAAAATCTTTACTCAAAACACAAGACTACAGACATTAGACTTACACATCAAGACAAAAAGAAACTACACATAACGAAGAATGCAGATAAAAGAAAAGTTAATGGTTTCAGGTTTTATGTCTTAAGTCTTTAATAATAAAAAAAGTTCTTGCAAAACTACTGTCCCCGTGTTAGTATGCACAAAATTAAGGAGGTTGATGCTATATGATGAGAGCGCTAAGAAAAAGAATGTCAATCTTTCTCTGGTTTATTGCCGCCGCATTCATTCTATTTATCTTTCTCCAGTGGGGGATGAATGTTGCAGGAAGAAAGAATGGTGGAAGACATGTCAATGTCATTGCAAAAGTCAATGGCATCTCCATCGGAACACAAACGTACATACAGAAACTAAGCGCAATGCTAAATAACTTGAGGAACTCTCAGAACCTGACTCATCTTGAACCCCTGACGGAAAGAATCGTAGAGGAGAATGCGTTTGAGGAACTTGTTCAAAAGGCTCTTCTTATGGATGAAATGAAGAAAAATAAAATCGTAGTAACAAATAATGAGGTAAAAGAGATTCTAAAAATCTCACCACCAAAAGAGATATTGGAAGATAGCACAATGTACACAAACGGAAGGTTTGACCCTCAAAAATATCTTGAAGTGCTTCTCAATCCAGCAAATAGATACTTTTTATATGAAATGAGAAATAGAATCAGGGAAGAATATCCTGTGACTAAACTCAACTTGATGTACACCTCTGGCATTAAGGTTACACAAACAGAGATATTGAAATTCTATCAGGAAGAGAGCTTAAAAGTAAAGGTTACATATATACCTTTCAGAGTGGAAGATTATCTTAATAAGGTTTCAGTTAGAGAAGCGGAATTAATGGATTATTATGCAGTTCATAAAGCAGAATATGAAACAAGTGAAGGAATTAGATTAAAAAGCGTTTCTTTCGAAGTAAAACCTTCGCTAACTGACGAAATGGAAGCAAAAAGAGAGATTGACGATATATATAATCTCTATAACGGTGGGATGAACTTTGACACACTTGCAATGGACTATTCACAGGATGGTAATACAAATCAGGATGGTGGAGATCTGGGATTTATCAAAAGAGGGGAACTTGACCCCGAAATGGAAAAGGTTACCTTCTCCTTAAAAAAAGGCGAAGTCTCGAAGCCGTTCCAAACCTCTTTCGGATGGCACATTTTAAAGGTTACAGATAGTAAAGGAAGGGAAAGAAGGATCAGTCATATATTGATAAGGATTGCAACGGGTTATGAAACAATTTCAGGGATAAGAGAAAAGATTAATAACTTCAAAAATGGGGTAAAAGAAGCAGGATTCGAAGAATCTGCAAAGTTATCTAATCTCGAAACAACGGAAATTGTCCTTTATAAAGAAGATAGTGATTTAGTTCCCGAAATAGGAAGGGTTATTGGTATTAGTAATTTTATCTTTAGTAAAAAGAGAAAAGAGAACGATGTGATAGGACCATTTATCGGATACGATGGTAATTTCCATCTCTTTCTTGTTGGAACTTATATAGAACCCAGGATAAAGAATTTCGAGGAGATCAAAGAGAAAATAGAGGAAAAGGCACGGAGGGAAAAGGCACTTGACATTGCTAAGGAAAATGCACAAAGTTGCTTTGAGAAAATAAAGGAAGGAAAGAGTCTTAACCAGGCTGCATCGATTTTCCATAAGAAGCCAAGAACTACAAATTTCTTTTCAATGAGAGACTTTATTCCTGAAGTTCCTTATTCTTCAGAATTTTATGGACTTGCATTTACCATGAAGAAGGGTGATATTGGTCTAACTTCAACTAAAAAAGGAACATTCATCATTGAACTTGTGGAAAGGAAGGAAGCTGAGAAGGAAGATTTTGAGCAACTATCGGCTACCCTCTTTGTTAACATCATGATGAAAAAACGTAATGATTACCTTTCATACTGGCTTCAGGAATTGCGGAAGAACGCAAAAATAGATGATGACAGATACCTTATAGACATGTATTAGAACGGCTTATGTTAAAAATTTCTCATCCGTCTTAGTAAAAACAATGATTGAAATTTTATATTGAATTCTCCCCCATCAAGAAGGAAAAAATGACAAAAGGGGTGTCATTGCGAGTTTTTCTTCCTGCACAGCTTATACGCGAAGCAATCTCATAATTACTCATAGCCAAAAGATTATGGCACATAGTTAAAACCATTAGCCATTTGCCATAGTCAATATGCATCTCTTTTGGAGAGGAAAGAGGTAGGGAAGTCTGATATAAATGAAAGAAAAGTATCTTGTTACAGGTGCTAATGGATTCATTGGGAGTCATCTTGTTGATGCACTCGTTTCAAAAAGGAGATTTGTAAAGGTTCTCATCAGGGAAAATAGCAATATCTACAATATTGAAGAACATGTAAAAAAGAAAAGGATAGAGATTGTTTATGGTGACATGAGGGAGAGAAGATCACTTAAAGAAGCTCTCGATAATTGTAATGTAATATGCAATGTTGGAGCACTTACTGACCTTTCTGCCTCAAGAAAAGCCTTTCTTGATGTAAATGTCCACTCATTACGAAACATGCTTGAGCTGGCTTCAAAAAGACCAGTAAAAAGATTCGTTCAGATAAGCTCCATTGGTGCTTTCAGTAAAAACCATTCCGTAATAAATGAAGAGACACCACTAAATCCCATGAACAACTATGAATTATCAAAAGTAGAGGGAGAAAAAATTGCTATTTCATACTGGAAAGAAAAAGGGCTACCTGTAACAATACTTGAACCTTCTGCTGTGTATGGACCAAAGGTAAATATTGGATTTCCCTACATGCTTGATGCAATCAAGAAAGGGAGGATGAGATACCCAGTCAGTGAAGATAACCTGTTGAACCTTATCTATGTCACGGATTTTGTAAAGGCAATAGAACTATCTATTGAGAAAGAAGAAGCAATCGGAGAAAGATTTATTATTGGGGGTGAAAAACCATATACATATAAAGAAATCATTGAGGCAGCAGCACATGAACTTGGTGTCCCTCCTCCTAAAAAGCACATTCCTATTAGCATTGCAAAATGCTTTATATTCATAACCCAGCATATTGCAAAAATGAAAGGGAAAAAGCCCGGTTTAGTAATAGAATACTTCGATTATATCACAACAAATATGAATCTTGACATTTCAAAAGCGAAGTCAATACTCGGCTTCAAACCTGAAGTAGAACTGAAAGATGGTATGAGAGAAATGGTGAAGTGGTTTTTGAGTAGCCGCACATTGTAGGGTGTGAATTTCTACGACCATTTCTTTTGTCAAATGTATATAACAGTTTGCAGATAAAAGAAGTTACCAAAGGGATTTAGCGAAGCGTGGCAAACACGCGTTAGATGAAGTGGACTAAGAGACTTTAAATCTTGTAGTATATACTTTCCGTGGAAAATCGCCTTTTGCATATTTGATCTTCCTTTCTCCCTTTACAAGAGCTTCATCTGCATACGCCTCTATCACTTCACCTATAAACAGGTTTTTATCTCCTGTTTCTATTTCTTGCCTAACTTTACATTCCATATGAGCTACACATTCATCAATAATAGGAACTCTTACTTTACGTGCTGGTTGTGGTGTTAAACCTGTTTCTTTAAATTTATCTACTTGATACCCCGAGTGGAAACCACAATAATATATCTTCGGTTTTAGCTCCTCTGGAGGAACATTTACAATAAACTCTTTAGTGCTTTCAATTAACTTACATGAATAAGCCCCTTTTCCTATGGCACAAGCTATGAGTGGTGGTTCCTTTGATACAGGCATACAAAAACTGACCGCTATGATATTTGAATTCCCCTTCATGTCCCCACATGTTATTAAAAAATGTCTCATCGGCCACATAAACTCTAAATATTCAACATCGGTCTTCATTTTATCTCACCTCTTTTTATCCATTTCAGCTAACTCTGTATATGCGAAAAAGTTCGCATATACCTCCAATCTAATCGTATATCCGACGTACTCCGAATATACATCCCTTTAGGCGAAATCGTAGAAGTTTTCTTTCCAAAACCAGTTCAATCATATATCATCATCTCGTTTTCTTTGCTTTAAAGATCGAATAGAGAGGATATGTATAGTAACGCCAATAGCTATCAGAATCAAAATTACTCTAATTAGAAAAATGTGAACTACAAAAACAACTGAATATCCTATTGTTATCCATAAAAGAGAAATGGATAAAGCCTTTACTTTTAATGGAACTCCTTTTCCTTCTATATAATTTTTAATATAATTTCCTAACCACTTGTTATTTATGAGCCAATTGTAAAATTTTTCTGAACTTCTAATATAGCATGCAGCAGCTATTAAAAGAAAAGGGGTAGTAGGCAAGAGAGGCAAAAATATTCCAAGAATTCCAAGCCCCATAAAGAAACTCCCTGTAATAATCAATACCCACCTGCTCAAATTGCTCGTTATTTGTCTTTTATTGTTATTCTTCATCAGTAATTAGTCATTCCACACTTCTCAATTTTTCGATTTCGCTTAACGTCCCGCGGGTTTATGAAGTTTTTGTCGGGTCAATTGCAACAAACTTCCACATAATACCAAACATTCAAAGAAAGATGAATGTTCAATAACCCACTAAACGCCAGCCAAAAATTTAGTGAAACGGCATAAACCCGCTGTTAGGCGATGTGCCCAATCAAGGACAGTTCCTATGCGATGCACTTGCAATACTTCCATAAATAATTAACTAAGTTAT
>SOIS01000035.1 GCA_004375965.1 Candidatus Cloacimonadota bacterium
CTCTTGTACTCTTCTGAACAATTTAACTCTTTGCTCAGGTGTAGGCATGATGTCCAGTGTAAACTTACGACCAATTGGCATATAGTGAAAAATCCATGCATAAATTACTCCTTGCTCCTTAAAATAAAAATCAAATAGTTTATCACTCATTATCAAATCTGCATTGTCTTTTGTTACTGTTATAGATATACCAAAAGGCACACCTGCCTTTCGTAAGTGCGCAAAGGCACCCAATATTTTCTTATATACACCACTTCCTCTTCTTCTATCTGTCTCTTCTTCAAAGCCTTCCACGGATATTGCGGGCGTGATGTTGCTAACTTTAGCAAGCTTCTTTGCCATCAATTCATTAATAAGGGTTCCATTGGTATACATCAGGAAATAATTATCCTTGTGTTTACTGGCAATATCGAGAATTCCCTTGCCTTTGCTTTTATACAATAAAGGTTCTCCACCAGAGATGACCGTGAAATGGGATCCCCATAGTTCCTTTTTTTCCTGTATGATCCTGTCAACTATATCGAAGTCGAGTTTTTCCGGAGTAAATTCTGAATTGGCGTAGCAACCAACACATTTGAGATTGCAAGACTTTGTTGGACTAATCGTCAGGAAATATGGGGGTAAGTAACCAAACTCTTTCTCAAAAGCTTTTTTAGCTTCTGTGTCGCCGCCGGACAAGATGTTGGAAACGAGGGTTTCCACTAAAGCCTTCGAATTCTCAGATGAAAGTCTCCCATCCCCAATCGCCCTGTTGATGGAATGAAAAAGTGCCCTTGCCATATAGAACTTATCCTCCTGCACCTTTAATGGACGATTGTCCGAATTTTTTATATAGAATTTATATACCCTTTTCTCGAGTTTCTTCAGGGAAATATTTCGTATAGTACTGCTACGCACTGATTTATTAATTAGATTAGCGAGTGGAACCTTCAACAAGTCTTTAATCTTGGCCATGATTTACCTCCTTATCTCTTTACCACCTGTTCTTGTCTTTATCCATTCGTCGCTTGTATCAACAATTTTTGCGATGTCGTCATTCGTTAGAATTTTTTCAGGTGCATACGAACCTGTTCCGACTATCGCTGCTCTCCTCATGTTTTCCTTCATTGTTTGTCTCACAAGTATTATTCATCTGGATAATTGCTTTTTTAGGCACGTTTCAACCTTTATTGTTCACTTTTCTTTCAATATATTTAACAGTATCCTCTACGGTTTTAAGTTTTTGGGCATCTGCGTCTGGAATCTGGATATTAAACTCTGCTTCAAGTTCCTGAAGTAGTGCAATATAATCAAGACTGTCTGCTCCTAGATCGTTAGCCAAAGATGTTTCTGCTGAAACCTCTGTCTCTTTTACAGCCATCACGTCGGTAATAATCTTTTTCACTCTTTCAAATACTGACATAGTTTGCCTCCTCCAATTCATCCGAATTCAACAGTACCTTTATTTCGTTCATTATTTGCATAGTTACAAATTTCAATATTTCTTTATTGTAAGGTTTATCATAGTATTCGTCAAAATAGAGAGGTCTCCCAAATTTGATGACTACCTTATGCGGTCGGGGAAATCTCTGTCCTTTTGACATAACATTAAAAGTGCCAATTATCGCTGCTGGAAGAACAGGCACTTTTGCCTGTAAGGCAATAAACGCGGTTCCAAGTCTCGGTTCTTGAAGAAAGCCATCGTTACTCACTGTTCCTTCAGGATACATATCAATTACATGTCCATCTTTAAGGACACCTATAGCTATTCGGATTGATTCTCTATCAATTGCTCCCCTTTTTACAGGAAAAGCGTTCAACTTTCTGAAGATAAATCCTGCAAAGCGTCTTCTGAACAATTCTTCTTTTCCCATTGTATGTAGTTGTCTGGTAATTGCAATTCCTAAGATAAAGGAATCCAAGTCGCTGGGATGGTTTGGCGCCAGAATCACACCACCCTGTTTCGGAATATTCTCGATGTCAATGGTTTGCAATCTGATGTAGACAGCTGCTACAATCTTCAGAATTATATGTACGATTGAATAGAACATCTATAATCCCTCATACCTTTAACATTAAAATTTAACCAACTCAACTTCTTCTTTCTCTAACCTTCAATTTTTTTCATAAGACTATCTTTATCAGACTTTGCTGGCATATTGAGTTTATTCATTTTAATACCAAAAACATAAACTTGTTTTATTAGTTGTCACTTATTGCTGCAATTTGCCCTTTTAATTTTTTTATCTCTGACTTTAGTCTCTCGAATTCTACTCTCGATGGTATATTCATACCGGCAATAGTTTCCTTGACAAAAGTTTCTAATGCCTTTTTGCTTTTTCTCACTTTAGTAAGGAGCCCCCTTATCAAATTATCGTTTTCAACTCTCGACACTTCCCCTTTTTTAACAAGTTTTTTAATAATCTTTTTCACCTTTTCCTCTGTGAGAGAGAACAATTCAATGGGTCCCAATACAGGTCTCTCCAGAAAGTCAAGCACAGAACCTGTTCCTTTCTTTATAAGTTCACGAAGCAATCCTGGCACAGAAGAAAGATTCTGCCTGCTCCTTTGCTGTTCTAAAATAATTTGCGCTAATACCGTAGGAGTAATATCATTACCCGTCTTATCATCTATTACGCGAACCTCTTCACCCGTTGCTATCAGATCTGCAATCTTTTCCAATGTAATAAACCTTGAATTCTCCACATCATACATCCTTCTTGTAGCATACTTTTTTATAACTCTCATAGATACCTCCTTTTCTGCATTGCAGAATAAATAAGTAAAAAAATTACTTTACTTCTATTCCTTTAAATAAAATCTGTAATAATTCATCTACACTTCTTTCTATGTCCAACGATTTTCCATCCATGACCCACGGATATTCTAAACCCTTTAATGCCGAAATCATTGCCAAAGCTGTAACTTCGATTTTTTTCACTTTAAATATTCCCTTCCTGACGCCTTCAGAAAGTATTCTCTTTATAACATTCATCTCTTCCTTAAAGTGCGATTCTCTGATTTTCTCCAAATCTGGAAGCAATTCTGTCACAATGTCCTTGGTTACTCTATACAGATTTACAAGTTCATGCATGCGGGATATTCTCGTCAATATGAACGCCCGAAGTTTTCTCTGAGGAGAGATTTCCTTAGAAATAGCATCTCTTATTGCGTTTATAAGTATTGTCCACTCATGATCGACTACGGTCTTGAAAATCTCTTGCTTGCTCTTAAAATAGTAATAGATTGTTGCTTTACCAATTTTCGCCTCAGCAGCGATGTCGTCCATACTTGTTTTCTTTAATCCATAACGCGCAAATAGCTTTCGCGCCATTTGTAAAATTATTTCACTTTTCTTTTTATTCATCTTCATACTCTTCGACTAAAATAGTCTAATAGTAATATACAACAAATTTTGAACTTTGTCAAGAGAAAAATAGGGTTTTTAAAAATCTTATTTAATAAAAAAATTAAACTTGAAAAATTTCTACTTTTATAGTATAGTATATCATTATATTTTTTGAGTTAAAGAGGAAACAGATAATTCCTTTAAGGATATTCTGAGAAAATGGCTAATAGAGAATTTGAAAAAAGGGAGGTAGGATGGTGCGAAGTTTTTTGTCAAGCATGCTTATATTTATTTTTCTCAGTCAGGTAGAAGGGAAAGTAAACATTTCTATTGGTCCACTATTTTCTTCATATTTGCTCCTCATGGATGATAATTATTCAAAGGGAAAATGGAATACTGGTGTTGAAATTGGCGTGGAAGATATTATCCCTACTATTGGCTTAAAGTTGAGGGGGAGCAAAGTCAGATTCAATGTTTCTAATAAGCAGGATGCTAATGTATATGAATATATACCGCTTTCACTCTGCACTAGTTTTGATATTTTGCCATTTGTGGATGTACATTGGTTGAATCTCTCATTAGAGACAGGCTTTGGCTTTTATTTCTGGAAAGGATTATCTGATGATGAGGTGGTTGTACTGGAATCAGGTGAAAAGATGGATGAGAAGGATTATGGTTTTGTCGGCGGATTAACACTACAACTTAAGCCAAATCGTTATATTGGTCTGGAATTTTCAACTCGATACAATTATATAGCAAGTTCGAATATTTCTAAATATGGATTATATGATGAGGATGAAAAGTTGTGGGAAAATGGAGTTGGACTTAAATTTATAATTCCTTAGAATAGTGAATAATCAAAAGAAATGTTGGATTCTTTGTGGGAGGTGAAATGCTCATATTTTTTGTTTTTCTTTTGGGGATAACAACAAGCGACACTGTTCATTTGACTCTTGATGGGGCAATTGATTATGGATTAAAGAACAACCCGGAAATAGAGCAGTCAATAATAGATTTAGAAAGATCTGAAGCAAAGATCGGAGAAGCACTCTCCGCTTATTATCCCAGTTTTTCATCAAGTGGATACTTTGCATATGTAAGTGATGTTCCCGTATTTGAATTCGATGATATGCCGGAACCGATGGGACAGCACAAAAACTACAGCGTGTCCTTATCGCTTCAGCAGGTTCTATTTGACTGGGGAAAAATCTATAGTTTCTATAAAATGACCGATCTCAGAAAAGATATTGCACAACTTAATCTGACAAGAAAGCGACAGGAGATCCGATATTCAATAACTGATGCATTATATAACCTTTTAGTTCTCAAGGAAATGGTTGTCCTTTCAAAAGAAAGTCTTGCCCAGCTCAGAAGGCATGAGGGAGCAGTTACGAAAAGGTACAAAGCTGGTCTCGTCCCCAATTTTGAATTACTCCGTTCCAAGGTGCAGGTAGCAAATATTAAACAGCAGGTTATTGAAACGGAAAACGGGTTAAATCTTGCAAAAGAAGGATTTAAAATGCTACTTGGAATGGCTCTGGATAAGGAATTTGAAATTTCTGGTGACTTGAAAATTGTTGACGAAGATTATAATGTTGAGGAGTTAATAGATGCAGCCCTCGAGAATCGGGCTGAATTGAAAAATATGAAAAATGTTGAAGGGATAGCAAAACTCGGTCTGGATATTGCACAGAGAGTATTTTTCCCGACACTTGTTGCTGGTGCCACGTATGAACGAAAGAAGCCATTTGGTTTTGGTGGAGATGAATGGGGTTCTACTCTTACGTTCAATGTTGGCTTGCAGTTCCCAATTTTTTCGGGATTTAAAAGCAAATATCAATACAAAGAAGCATCGTTAGCACTAAAGGAGGCACAGTTAGCATTTGATAATCTAAAAAAAGGTATAACTGTTGAAGTAAAGCAGGCGTATTTAAATCTTCAAGCAGCAAAAGAGGGGATTTCTGCTGCACGTGAGAATGCAAGCCAGGCAGAAAAGGCATTTGAAATCATTGAAAAAAGGTATAGAAATGGTCTTGTAACAAATCTTGAGTACCTTGATACTCAGCTTGCTCAGATGCAGGCGAAAACAAACTATCTATCAGCATTGAGGAACTATCATTCAGGTCGGGCTGCTATATACAAGGCGATAGGTAAGGAGGAATAAATGCGAAAAGCCTTAATTATAATCATTATAATAGTTGTTCTGCTTGTTTTAGTATTTTTGAGAATTCAATGCGCAAGAAGAGGACGAAAGGCAGAGGTAAAAGAACGTCCTTTCCCGGTTGAGGTAATGGATGCAACCATTGGGGATGTTGCAAGTTCTTGTGAAGTTTTAGGTACGATAGCGGCAAGGAAGACAGCCGATGCTTTTCCTGAAACAATGGGTCGCATTACGCGAATAATGGTAAAAGAAGGGTCATCGGTATTCAAAAACAGCAGGATAATGGCGATCAGAAACGAGACAATTGGCTTCGAATACGAAGAGGGCTTTATTAAATCGCCTATTACCGGGAGTATAGCAAAGATAATGGTTGATATTGGGTCGATGGTTTCACCACAGACACCAGTTGCCACGGTGGTAGATTATTCGATAGTAAAGGTAGTATTCAATGTTGCGGAGACTGATATAGGATGTGTAAGTGATAAAAATACTGTATCTATTGAAAGTGATGCCCTGCCGGAAGAAATGTTTAGGGCAAAGATTTCTGAAATCAGTCCTGTTATTGATGAGATGACTCGTACAGTTAGTGTCAAGGCAATAATTAACAATCCTGAAAGGAAACTAAAGCCTGGAATGACAGCGAGAGTGCGGATAAATCTTGGAGAAAAAAGTAATGTCATTATTGTTCCAAAGGATGCATACTTGGACGGATTTGTGTTTGTGGTAATGGATAGTACTGCAGAGCGAAGAGATGTTACCGTGGGTATTATTGGTGATGAGAATATAGAAATCCAAAAAGGATTAGAGGAAGGTGAAAAAGTTGTAGTTATTGGTCAGGAACGCCTTGCTGGCGGAGAGAAGGTAAATCCTATTGTAAGAAATCCGTAGAGTCAATTGTAAATAGTTATAATGGGAGTAAACAATGAAGATTACTGATATATCGATTAAAAGACCTCTGGCTGTTTCCATGTTCTTCTTAGCATTTATCATCTTTGGATTTATTTCGCTTACTAAATTACCAATTAATATGTTACCAAACATTACATTTCCAATGATGATGGTTATGACTAGTTATCCAGGCGCAGGTCCCGAAGAGATAGAGACAGAAGTGACTGAGGGTCTCGAAAGGATTTTGGGTACGGTAAGCAATTTAGATAAAATAACGTCTACTACAGCAGAGAATTCCTCAATGATAATGCTCCAGTTTGAGTGGGGAACTGATCTTGATGCAGCAGGAAATGATGTCAGGGATAAATTAGGAATTGCAATCCCGTATTTACCTGATGCTGCTGAGGATCCGCTAATCTTTAAATTCGACATTTCCCAGCAGCCGGTCGTTATGTATAATGTTTTAGGAGAGATTGATCAACTTGAACTGTATGAGATTGTGGAGGATATTTCTGACAAACTGCAGCGAGTGAGTGGTGTCGCAGCTTCGTTTAATATGAGTGAAGAAGCGAAAGAAATTCAGATAAAATTGGATCCTCTCAGATTGAAAGGAACAGGAATAACCCCTGATCATGTTTCAGCAGTCTTACGGATGCAGAACGTAAACTACCCGCTGGGTAGTGTGGAAGATGGGCAGAAAGTTTATATTCTCCGTACAGTAGGACAGTACAAAGATATCGGTGATATTGGAAAGACTGTTGTTGGGAATAATAATGGGATACCGATTCTTCTGTCTCAAATAGCGGATATCAGTTCACAACCTGCTGAACAGACGTTTGTTTCGCGAACCAATGGTATTCAATCAATCTGGGGATTTGTTCAGAAAAGAACAGATGCCAATACAGTTACGGTGTGTAATAACGTAATTAGAAGACTTGATGAGATAAAGAAAGAACTACCCCCTGGTGTAAAGATTGATATTGTATTTAATCAGGCTGATTTTATCATAAAATCTGTTAGAGGTACGGCAAATACCCTCATTATTGGAGCAATCCTTGCTATTATAATTCTCTTTCTCTTTCTTGGAAGTTTTCGTTCTACCCTTTATGTTGCAGTAGCAATCCCAATAACCGTATTCTCTGCACTTTTCCTGATGTATGTTTCCAGGATGAGTCTTAACATTATTTCACTTGGCGGGTTGACCGTAGCAATTGGAATGGTACTTGATTCGGCAATTGTAGTTTTTGAAGCAATATTCAGAAAAAGAGAGAAAGGAAAGGAGGCTGCAACAGCAGCAAGTGAGGGAACACAAGAGGTTGGAACGGCAATCACAGCTTCAACCCTGACAACGGTTGCAGTTTTTCTACCACTTCTTCTCGTCGGTGGTTTTGCCTCCTTTTTCTTTAGAGAACTTGCACTTACAGTGACTTTTGCACTCATTTCCTCTCTCATTGTAGCACTAACAATTGTTCCGATGCTTTCTTCAAGGTTTTTGAAGATTAAAAAACAAGAACAAAAAAGAGGATTAGCACAGCATTTCGACAGTTTTTATTCGAAAATAGAACAACGGTACACAAAAGGAATAGGATGGGCATTAAGACATAGAAAAACCGTTATTTTCAGTACATTGGGTGTGTTCATTGTTAGTCTTTTTCTTGTTCCTTTCATTGGAACGGAGATGACCCCGGAAACTGATGAGGGTGAGATAATTGTTAAGGCAGAGATGCCCGTTGGTACAAATTTGGAAACAACGAATAAGGCTATAGTCCAACTGGAGGAGATAATACTCAGGGAAGTTCCTGAAGCAGATATCATAGCAACATCAATCGGTTCTGGAAGTGGAATGATGGCAATATTTATGGGAACAAGCGGTCCTCATTCCGCGCAGATTTACATTGAACTTGTTGACCGTGGAGACCGTAAGCGTTCGGATAAGGATATTATGAGTGACCTTCGTACAAAGGTTAGCAATATCCCCGGGCTTGAGGTTTTTTTCAGCGGAGGAGGGATGGAGGAATTCTTTGGTGGTAAACCAATCGTTGTCAAGATAATCGGTTATAGTATTGAAAAGGCACGTGCATTGGCAGAAGAATTAATGGAAAAACTTAAGGGTGTAAAAGGACTCGTTGACCTCCAGTCAACCCTTGGGGAGGGAAAACCCGAATACCGCCTGGTTATAGACAGACAAAAGGCGGCTCAGTTTGGTCTTACACCCTTTCAGATTGGTTCAGTACTTCGCTCCCGTGTGGAAGGAGTGGTTGTAAGCCAGTTTCGTGAAGAAGGAAATGAATACGATATAAGAATAATGACCGATAAAAAATACCGTGATAACCTTTTCAAAATACGCTCAATGACCATTACCACTCCTTTTGGAGAAGTACCTTTGCGGAATTTCGTCAAGGATACTATTGCGGTAGGACCTGTTATTATTGAACATGAAGACAACTTCCGTGTTGTATCAATAAGCGGAAACATTGAGGGAAGAGACCAGGGAAGTATTGCCAGAGATGTTCAGAAAATTCTGGATGAAACTAAGACGCCCGTTGATTTTGAACTCGAATTGAGTGGTGGATTTGAGCAGATGCAAGAATCTTTCAAGGACCTGGGTTTCGTCATTTTGCTTGCTCTTGTCCTGGTTTATATGATTATGGTCGGACAGTTCGAATCATTTAAGGAACCGTTTATTATTATGTTTACCGTTCCTCTTGCGTTCATCGGTGTTCTGTGGATGCTCTTCTTTACCGGTACAACTATCAACATGCAGAGCCTTGTAGGCGTACTGCTTCTCGGTGGTATTGTGGTAAACAATGCAATTGTGTATATAACCTACACAAATCAACTGCGCCGTGAAGTCGGGTTACCACTTCTGGAAGCAGTTGTTGAAGCTGGAAGGATCAGGTTGAGACCAATTCTTATGACCGCCCTGACTACCAGTTGCGGTCTTATTCCAATGGCTCTTGCAATCGGTTCAGGTAATGAATTACGTGCACCGATGGCACGTGCCGTCATCGGTGGACTAATGGTTTCAACATTCCTTACTCTTGTCTTCATCCCAACTCTCTATGCCATAATAGAGCAGAGGAGAGAGAAGAAACAAGCTAAAGAAGTAGAACGTAGATAGTATTTGTTTTGACTGTTTTTGTGAGCCCGGATGGTTCACCTGTTATTGTGGAAGGTTTTATGGTGTTTTGGGAATGCAATTCCTGAAACCTATCTGTGGTGTCATTGCGAGAATGCTTTCATATTCACTTTTGAAGCAATCTCGAAGTTATGTAAGGTATTTATGGAGTAGCAGAGCTTGCTCTGCGTCTCTTTGAGTTTACCCCAACATTATTGAATTTTTGTGTTTCGGTAGGCGCAGGCGTTTCAACCTGCGCAATTTGATTTTAACTTCTGCTTTTTCATTGAATGGGACGGAAAGAATGAGGAGGGGAGGAAAATTGGGAGTGCTGTGTATTTCTATCGGTTGCAGGCTGGGGAACACAACATTATCAAGAAGATGACAATAATTCGATGAATTTAAAATCCCCCTAAACCCCGTTAGATGGAGAAACTTATCTAACGGGG
>SOIS01000072.1 GCA_004375965.1 Candidatus Cloacimonadota bacterium
TTCCGCGGGAATGACGGTCATCTTTGCGACATCACATAGATGACACGACACTAGTCTCAAATCTCTATTCCTTATCCATATACTTCTGGATAGTTCTCTTTAGTCCCTCGGTGAATGAAACCAGCGGTTTGTATTTTAACACATTCTCTGCCTCTGAGATATCTGCATAAGAATGCATGACATCCCCCGGGCACGGTTTATCATAAATAGCTTTGATATCTTTCTTTAAAATTTGATTGATTTCTACCACAAGGGAATTTACGGTTGTTCTCTCGCCGCATGCAATATTCAGAATCTCACCAGAGACATCTTCAGCTTCTACTGCCAGTTTATTGGCCTCTACAACGTTTGCTACATAGGTAAAATCTCTGGACTGTTCCCCATCACCGAATATTGTTGGAGATTCTTCTTTAACCATTTTGTTGATAAAATTTGGAATCACAGCAGAATACTGGGAATATGGATCCTGTCTGGGTCCAAAGATATTAAAATATCTGAGACAGACCGTGGAGAGAGAATAAATTTGGCTGAAAACCTGACAGTACATCTCCCCCACAAGTTTGCTGATTGCGTAAGGGGAAAGAGGTGCTTCTTCCTCCCCTTCTTTCTTAGGAAGGCGTGGGTCATCTCCATAAACAGACGAAGATGAGGCAAAGACAAATTTTTTAACCCCGGCGTCTCGCGAGGCGATCAAAAGGTTCAGTGTCCCTTTGACATTTATTTCATTTGTCATGAGAGGATCCTCGATAGAACGCGGGACAGAAGGCAAGGCTGCCTGATGGAGAACAAAATCCACTCCGTCTGAGGCACGTTTGCAGAGACTGAAGTCCCTGATATCCCCTTCGATGAGCTCAATTTTATCCAGGAATGAAGCGATGTTTTCTCTCTTCCCTGTCAAAAAATTATCTACAATCCTGACTTCATGTCCGCGTTCCACCAGTTCTTCGGCAATATGAGAACCGATAAAACCAGCCCCTCCGGTTACTAAATACCTTTTCATTTATTTTTATTTTACATGAATAGGAAGGAGTAAGTTCCCCTCACTCCTCACCTACTCCTGCCTTCTGCCTACTGTATATAGCCCATTTCTTTAAGTCTATCAATAACCTTGCTTGCACTCTCTTCGATAGATTCTTTATCAGTCTCAAGAAGTATTTCCGGCTCCAGGGGTTCCTCATAGGGATCTGAAATTCCTGTAAACTCTTTAATTTCTCCTTTTAGAGCTTTCTCGTACATGCCTTTAACGTCTCGTTTGATGCAAACTTCGAGAGAACACTTCGCATAAACCTCGATAAAGTTTCCGATTTCCTCACGAGCATAGGCCCTTACTTCCCGGTAAGGAGAGATGAAAGAAGTGAGCACAGCTACACCATTTCTGGTTAATAGCTTTGCCACAAAAGTTACCCTTCTGATATTTTCATCCCTGTCCTTTTTTGAAAAACCAAGGTCTCGAGTCAGACTCTTACGGACGACATCTCCGTCCAGCCTCTCCACCTTCAAACCCTGTTCTTTGAGCATCTCTGCTGTCCTGTTTGCAACAGCAGATTTTCCTGAACAAGGCAAGCCTGTAAACCACAAAGTAAATCCTCTTTGATCTTTTCCTTTTGAATTATCCATAAGTGCAAAATTTCCTCAATAAATGGTCTGTTCAGTCTATTCGGTTTTTTATTTTAATCATTAAGCTTTCAACTAATTTCGTTTTCATGAGTAGGCCCGATGGGGACATCGAGTCTTACATAAAACAAGCCTATACAATGAGATTGCCACGCAACGCTCGCAATGACACAACGGATTTAACGGACTAAGCTTATTTTCTTTTCTTGCCTCCTTGTCTTGCCAAGAATGTTGTCTTGCCGCCTAATAAGGCTTTGTCTTGCCCTATTATCTTGCCTATCTTGCACGCCTTGTACGCCTTGCTTATTAATCTATATACCCCAGCGCCTTCAACCGTTCCCTTACCTTTTCTTCATCCTCCTTGCTGAAAGCTTCTCCTGCTTCTTTTTCTTCCGATAAACTTTCCCTTAAAACCTTGGTGACATAGCTTGATACTGATTTTATTTCTAAATCTTTAATCTTTTCTTCTATCTTTTTGTACAAAGAAGTAGGAATAGAGACGGCTGTAGATCCTTTCTTCATTTATTCCTCCGCTATATGATGTTAAATTGTCTTATAATGCTTGTCTTATAAATTATCTCTTTTAAAATGAAGTTGATATATACAATAGCCGATCATTTTTTTCAAGCTTACCCATCAAAAAAGAGATTCTATTTAGACTCTTCTCTTTCTATACAGTTTTTCGTCTACAGCATCTATCACTTTATCTAAATCAAAATCTGATGAACCGAGAAAATCATATATTTTCTTAACATTCTCTTCAGGGTGAGATAATATGTCGTTATATTTCACCAGCAAAACTTCTATATCATCCCTGTTTTTAATGCTTTCTATTATCATTTCATTCAATTTTATAAAGCTTTCTCTGGTTTCATCACGGTTTTCATCGTGAATCTTTGCCATTTTTTCCATAGAATCCAGTATTTCCTCGATATTTCTCTGAGAGTATATCACCTTATATTTTCCTGCAGGGAGAAATTTGAGACCATAAGCCGTTATTTTTATGAACATACCCATGTAATTGGCAAGGGGGAATGTCTCATTCATAAGCTTATTTATTATTTTCCCTCCTTCCAACTCATAGTAGCCTTTCGGGTTGTTTTCATCTGGAGGCCTTGAACTTCTATCGAATGCAGTGGGCACTCCACCAGCTTGTAATATCTGCATCAGCATAGATGTTCCAGAGCGCTCCAACCCGGATACAATATAGTTTATGTTTTTATCCAGTTTCATAATGTTGGTTATTTTAATTTATATTCGCCAATCCTTCAACCCTTAACTTTCAACCATTATTAAGTTTTTTTTCGGCTTACAGCTTACGGCTTACGTATTACGTCTTACGACTTTCGGCTTACGGCTTACGAAATTAGTTTTGAGTTCTTCTTGTCTCCCCGTCCCCCACTCTCCCCGGCTCCCCGTCCGGTTTTTTGCCGCCGAATATTTAGATTTTTTACGGAATAGACGGAACAGACCGCAC
>SOIS01000147.1 GCA_004375965.1 Candidatus Cloacimonadota bacterium
TTCCTATTTAAGTTTTGAAAATGGCTATGCAAGGAAAGGGTATTTCGCAGATAAGCTAGGTATTCCTTTATCAAACGAAGAGTTTCTAAAGACTTTGCTTAGGGCATCCGAAACAGAAGGTGTAAAGCTCTCAGCCTTCAAAGTTGCGGTGGTAGGAGATGAACAGGCTCCCCCATCTGCAATTTCTCTCTTCTTGAACGTGTTAACTGACCTAACAAAGAAAATCTCTTCTATCGTCGGTGAGTCCCTTGCAAAAAGGACCATTTCTATGGCATTTGACAAAGCACGGGAACTTTATGATTGGTTGGGGAGTTTTGAAGTTAAAGGAATCACTATTGAGGGGACTGCTGTTGTTTCGTCTCAGGAACTTGCTAAAGGATTTGCATACCTGATTAAAGACCTGATTGAATTTTATAAACCAATACTTGGAGCACGTATAGATAAAATTGTGAAAGATACACTAAAGGATTACAGGTTTGCACTTAAAAACTTAGGTTTTTACAAAAACCACGGAATGGATAAATATGAAGAATAATGCAGAAGGCAAACTTTTCCTCGTGAGTACTCCAATTGGAAATATGGATGATATAACAAAAAGAGCCATTGAGGTGTTAAAAAATAGCGATCTTATAGCATGTGAAGATACAAGAAGAACACTGAAACTCTTGAAGAAATATGATATCAATAGACCTCTTGAATCATACTTCGACCACAACAAGGAAAAAAAAACCCCTTATCTTTTAGGTCTTCTTGATAAGGGTAAGTCGGTCGCTCTGGTTTCAGATTCTGGAACACCATGTATCTCTGATCCGGGATTCTATCTCGTTAAAAAGGTAATAGAAAAGGGGTATAAACTCTTTACAGTTCCAGGTCCAAGTTCAATCCTTTCAGCACTCATCCTATCAGGATTACCAACTGATCGATTCGTTTTTGAGGGGTTTTTACCGAAAAAAAGAGGGAAAAGAAAAGCGCGCATTACCGAACTCAAAGAGGAAGAAAGAACAATTATCATTTTTGAATCTCCTTTTCGTATTCTATCTTTGCTAAAGGAGTTAAAAGAGATACTCGGCGAAAGAAATATTTCTGTATCCAGGGAACTAACAAAGGTCTATGAGGAAACAACAAGAGGTAATCTCTCTGATCTAATCAACCAGATTGAGGGTAAAAAACCAAAGGGAGAATTTATCATTGTTCTTGAAGGAAAGAAAAAGTGAATTATAAGACGTTTAAGGATAAGGCACGTATTATCACTGCTCCACTGGTAAATCTTCTTGCAAAATTAAAGGTCCACCCATCTATACTTACTATCACGGGATTCTTTTTTAACTGTTTCGTTGCTTACCTCTTCGCTTTTGGCTTCTTCAGGTGGGCAGGACTTGTTCTTATCTTTGCATCAATATTTGATGCAATAGATGGAGAGGTAGCAAGAAAAAATAACAGGGTCACAGATTTTGGTGCTTTTCTTGATTCAACAATTGATAGATATTCAGAATTTGTAATATTTCTGGGCATCTTGATCTACTACATGAGGGTAGAAAATCCATTCTTTGTTTTTGTTACACTTTTTGCCCTTTTTGGCTCCGGTATGGTAAGTTATACAAGGGCACGGGCAGAAGGGCTCGGAGTCCAATGTTCAATCGGATTATTCGACAGAACCCTCAGGATAACAGTAATTGTAATCGGTGCCCTTCTTGGAAGGTTTATATTTGGATATTTTCTTCTATTGCTTACTTTATTCACCCAGTTTACAAGTATCCAGAGAATTATTTATGTTAGAAAAAATTTAAATAGTAATGAAAGGAGGAACAATGCCTAAGGTTAAAGTTGGAATTATAGGTGTTGGAAACTGTGCTTCTTCATTCGTTCAGGGAGTGGAGTACTATAAAAAAGCAAAAGAAACAGAGAGGATACCCGGTCTTATGCATGTTAACCTTGGTGGATACCACATCAGAGACATTGAATTTGTTGCAGCATTTGATATTGACAAGCGAAAAGTCGGAAAGGATCTTTCAGAAGCAATTTTTACATACCCTAACTGTACATACAAATTTTGCAGTGTACCCAAAACAAATGTTAAGGTATTAAGGGGTATGACACATGATGGGCTTGGCAAATATCTTTCCGAGATTATAACGATAGCACCTGGCTCAACCGTAGATATTGTCAAGGTTCTTAAAGAATCAAAATGTGATGTTGTTGTAAGTTTTCTCCCTGTTGGTAGTGAGGAGGCAACAAAGTGGTATGTTGAACAGATACTTGAAGTAGGTTGTGCTATGATCAATGCAATACCCGTTTTTATTGCCAGCTCAAAATACTGGAGGAACAGGTTTGAGAAGGCTGGAACACTTATTATTGGAGATGATATTAAATCACAGGTCGGTGCAACCATTACACACAGAGTGCTTGCAAATCTTTTCAATGACAGAGGTGTCAAACTTGAGAGGACATCCCAGTTGAATGTGGGTGGAAATACGGATTTCCTTAATATGCTGGAGAGGGAGAGGCTCGAATCGAAGAAGATATCAAAAACACAATCGGTAGAATCACAACTACCTTACAATATTGGTAAAGGAAATATACACATAGGGCCCTCCGATTATGTTGAGTGGTTAACGGATAGAAAATGGGCGTACATAAGGCTTGAAGGAACAACATTTGGTGATGTTCCACTCAATATTGAGTTGAAACTCGAGGTGTGGGATTCACCCAATTCTGCAGGTGTAATCATTGATGCCGTTAGATGTGCAAAATTAGGGCTTGATAATAAATTGACTGGTGCATTGACTGCACCATCAAGTTATTTTATGAAATCTCCTCCAGTCCAGTATCCTGATTCAGTATGCAGAGACAAAACAGAAAGGTTTATTAAAAAATATGGTATAAAGAAAAAAAAGATTACATTAATAATTAAAAAGAGGAGAAAGAAAAAGTAAATGGGAAAAGGGCTCTTTATTAGTTTTGAAGGGTGTGAGGGCTCCGGAAAAACTACACAAGCAGAAAAACTCTTTTCTTACCTTAAGAAACTGCACTATGATTGTTTGCTAACACATGAACCTGGTGGAACGATCGTTTCTGAAAAGATTAGAAGGATTTTACTCCATCACAGTAATTCATCTCTTTATCCTCTAACAGAACTCTTTCTTTATCTTGCAAGCAGGTCTCAGCACACAGATGAGTTAATTCTTCCTGCAATTAAGAAAGGCACAATAGTGATATCTGATAGATATACTGATTCTTCCCTTGCTTATCAAGGAGTAGCAAGGAATCTCTCTCTTGAACTCGTTCATAACCTTAACAGGATAGCAACAGGAGGAATTATACCCGATATAACATTTCTTATTGATATTGATCCTGAGAAGGGTCTCAAAAGATTGAAGGGAAAGGATAGGATAGAAAATGAAGAAGTCGTTTTCCACAGGAAGGTAAGAGAAGCATACCTTAATATCGCTAAAAAAAGAAAAAAGAGGATAAAAGTGATAAATGGGGAAAAATCGGAAAATGTTATCTTTTCTGAGATAATAAAGATCACAAGGTTGCACCCATGGTTTCGAGGAAAACTAAAACACAATCTTCAGGGTGTAGAAAAATGAGCAAACACCGCTCCGGTGAAAGAGAGGTCACAATGCGAAAGAAACAATTCTTTGGAGTGATTATCATAATAATTGTTCTCAGTCTTTTCTTTGGTGGAATTGTTGGAACATATCTTGGTGCACAATCACAAAATGATGAGGGTATCACATACAAGATAAGGCTCTTTATGAAAATTATTAAATCAGTGGAGAAAAATTACTTTAAACAGGTGGAATTGGGAGAACTTTTAGACTATGCTATTCGTGGAATGCTACGTTCCCTGGACCCCCATACTGTCTATCTTGACCGTGATGATTATAACGAACTCATTGTGGGTACGAAGGGAAGTTTTGGAGGATTGGGAATTCAAATTGGAATAAGAGAAGATGTTCTTACCATTATAACACCTATTGAAGGAACACCTGCTTACAACGCAGGCCTTCTTGCAGGTGACAAAATAGTTGAAATAGAAGGGATTTCTACTAAAGGTATTACATTACAGGGTGCTGTAAAAAAACTGAGAGGCAAATCAGGAACCAAAGTAACAATTGGTATAGAAAGAGAAGGTATAAAGGATGTTACCCACTTCACTATAACGAGGGATATAATCAAGGTAAAAGCTGTCCCCTACTCAGGAATGGTAGATGAAGAAATTGGATATATCAGACTCTCTACTTTTTCAGAAACAAGCCCTGATGAATTTGTTCATGCAATTGATTCTCTTACACAGGAAGGTGCAAATAAATTAATTATTGATTTAAGAAACAATTCCGGAGGTTTACTTAAAGCGGCAATAGAGGTGTCGGATAACTTTATTGACAAAGGAAAGATTATTGTTTTAACAAAAGGGAGAAAAATAGGAACTTCAAAGGAATATTATGCTAAAAAACACTCAAAACACGAAAAACCTCCTCTTGTAATTCTTGTTAATCACGGAAGTGCAAGCGCTTCAGAGATTTTCAGCAGTGCTATTAAAGACTGGGATAGGGGTCTTATTCTCGGGACAAAAACCTTTGGAAAAGGTTCTGTTCAACAGGTAATCCCTCTCGACCGTGAATCTGCATTGAAAATTACAACAGCAATTTATTATTCACCATCGGGCAGATCTATAGATACAGAGGTAAATGATAGTAAATATCGGAAATCCATAGGTGTGGACAAAGAAGAGGAGGATACTACAACATACTATACACGAAGGTTGAAAAGGAAGGTATATGGAGGTGGCGCCGTAACTCCTGATGTTGTGATTGAATCTCCCAAAATCTCAGAACTCGAAACAAAAATATATCAGAAGGGACTTTTCTTGACATTTACTGTTGATTTTACATCGAAGCACAAGATTGAGAAAGGTTTCAGTGTAGATAAGACAATGCTCAACAGTTTTAAGAATTATCTAAGAAAGAAGAAAATAGAATTTACTGATAAAGAGTTTGATGAATCTATTGAGGGTATAACATTCGGACTAAAAAGAAACATTGCTATTAAACTTTGGGGTATAAAAGGCAGTTACGAATCTGTTCTCATGGATGATCGACAGGTTACAGCGGCAATAGAAATACTTGGAAAATCAGAAACAACAGACGACCTGTTTTCTTTTATCGAGAGAAGCAAATCCACAGAATGACACAAAATCTCACTGATATATCACAAATTTGTCCTTGGTGAATTTCTATGACTACATCATAATCTGAGATGAATCTATCTTTTAGCAAAATTTTATCTTCTTCTGCCAATAAGGAAAGGCTTAATAAAAAGAAGACCAGCTATAAAACCACCAATATGGGCAAAGAAAGCGACACCCCCCTGAGCAGTGTAAGAGAGAGATACAAAGCCATTTATTATCTGAAGCACAATCCAGAAGCCAAGGACAACAAAAGCGGGAAGACTGATTATACGGATGATATAAAACAGAGGGATAAGGGTCAAAACCTTCGTCTTTGGGAAAAGAAGAATGTATGCTCCAAGAATACCAGATACTGCACCCGATGCTCCTATCTGTGGAATCGTAGAAAATGGATTAACCATTATCTGTGTAAGGGAAGCAATAACACCAATAAAGAGATAGAAAATGATGAATCTAAAATGTCCCAATCTATCTTCTATATTGTTTCCAAATATCCAGAGATAGAGCATGTTCCCGATAAGATGCATCCATCCTCCATGGAGAAACATAGATGTGAAAATTGTAAACCGAACAGGGAAAAAAATGCAAGGTTCTGTATCGGTCCCCGTGGTAATCTCATAAGGTATACATCCAAAACTCTTAACAAAGGTTACAAGATGCTCTCCTTGACCAAGTTCGAAAATAAAAAAAACACAATTAAGAATGATAAGAATAATAGTAATAAAAGGGAACGTTCTTGTTGGATTATCATCCTTTAATGGTATCATAAACGCTCAATAGCACAGCAATAGTGAATTGTCAAGGAAAAAGAAACCATAGCTCCATACCGTTAGATAATTTTATTTCCAATGGCGGAGCCATAGTGAAATAACCAGATAACAGACGATGGAGAAAGAAAGCTAAAACATATAATGTGAGGTCAGAAATGGCTCAAAATAAAAACAAGACAAACAGGGTCTATGAACTTCTCGACAAAAAAAACATAATTATGCAGTTTAAGAATGATTCCAAGGAAGAAATAATAATGAAACTACTTAGTTATCTTCCGGAAGATAAGATTGATGAAAAGACAAAAAAAGATATATTCGATGCAATAATGAAAAGAGAGTCTATCGAAAGTACAGGTATCGGTAATGGCATTGCTATTCCACACTCGAGACTTGATGCAGTCAGAAATTTTTACATAGTTCTTGCTCTATCAAGGGATGGGGTTGATTTTGAAGCCATTGATAAAAAACTCGTCTACATTGTTTTTCTTGTTCTATCACGAGAGCAGGATAAGGTTTTGTATATTCGAGTACTTGCGAGGCTTGCGAGACTTTTACATAGCAAAGAATTCAGAAATGGGTTACTGAAACAGAAAACACCCGATGAAGTGATTCAGTTTATAAAGAAATACGAATCTTTTTAATCACCTATAAATTGACAGGAGAAAGATATAACCAAGTGCGTAACACCAATAATGAACAAAAGGATAATGGATCCTCCACTTTTATCAATATTATAATTGTATAATACACAGCATAAAAAGTGTTTGGTGAAATGCAACTTACCCTATGGAATGCAAAGTTATTTCATCGAAGAACTATTCAACAGAGTAGCATATTTCATCGAGACTCAATAACCTAATGAAGCCTTTTTTGTGGGAATTCCAGTACAGACGACAGTTTGAATGGCTTAAAAATACACGAGACTTCTTATATGGGAAGGTCCGTTTAGGTCTACAAAAGAGGGTGCTTGAGCCGGGATGTTCCATCGCTCTTATTACAGAGGAATTGTCTGAAAAAATAGATGGAATGGTTGTTGGTTTAGACAAGGATTTTAATGCGCTCTTTAGTGCTAAGAAGAGGGGAAAGAAACTTTCTCTTGTTTGTGGAGATGTTTATTATCTTCCGTTCAAAAAAGAGACATTTGATTCTGTAGTCTTTCAATTTTTTCTCCTTTGGGTAAAAGACTCCTTATCTGCATTTGAAGAAATGAAGAGAGTAGCTATTCCTACAGGGTGGATTATATCTACAGCAGAACCGGATTATGGAGGAAGGATAGATTTTCCTCATACAATTAATTATTCTTCATTTATTGTCAAGAGCTTGTTAGAAGAGGGTGCAGATCCATTTGTGGGAAGAAAATTAGAATATATTTACAGAAAGTCTTCCCTTGTTAATATCCAATGGGGGCTTACCTCTGTTCCTTTTGGAATAGAGCTTGCAGGGAAGAATTTTGAAAAAGAGTGGAGTTTCATTGAAAAACTTGCAAAGTCGGAAATTAGCGCAGAACTCAAGAGGATGAAAACAATGGAAAGGAAATTCTTAAAGGAGGGAAAAAGGTCATACTTTATGCCAGTATTTTACTGTATTGGGAGAAAAAAGATGACATGATTACACAGGCGACAAGGACACACTTACACTGAATTCTCCAAAAGGAAGATTCTCTTTTGATTCGGAGGTTAGCTTTCTTCACTTCCATTTTTCTCTTTTATGATTTTCTCTGATATCTCCTTCGGAACCTCTTCGTAATGAGAGAATATTTGAGAGAAACTCCCCCTTCCCTGAGTAATAGATCTCAACTGTGTTGAATATTTATACATTTCCGCCTGTGGAACTACCGCCTTAATCTTCTGGAATCTACCAGAGGAATCCATCCCCTGGATTTTTCCCCTTCTTGAATTCAAGTCTCCTATCACATCACCCATCATATCCTCAGGAACAATAACTTCCACATTCATTATTGGCTCAAGAAGGATTGGTTTAGCACCTTCCATTCCCTTCTTGAACGCCATTGAGGCTGCAATCTTAAAAGCTATATCAGAAGAATCAACCTGGTGAAACGTACCGTCGTATAGCGTTGCCTTGAAATCAACTACAGGATTACGAGAAAGAAAACCTGTTTGCTTTGCTTCATTCAATCCTTTTTCTACTGCAGGAATATATTTTGAAGGGATTGCTCCTCCTTTTATTGCATTCACAAATTCAAAACCGGATCCTCGTTTAAGTGGTTCAAAACGCATCCTGACATCGCCATACTGACCTCTACCACCTGACTGCTTCTTATATTTTCCCTGTACTTCTGATTTTACCGTAATGGTCTCTCTATAAGGTATATTCGGTTTCTCAAGACTGACTTCGACACCAAATTTCCTTTTCAGTTTATCAACAATAACCTCAAGATGAAGTTCACCAAATCCAGAAATAATGGTTTGTTTAAGTTCTGTTTCATAGTGTGACGTAAAACAAGGGTCTTCATCGTGCAGTTTACTAAGACCGAAAGATACCTTCTCTTCATCATCTTTTGACTTAGGAACAATTGCGATAGAGATAGAAGGTTCTGGAAATTTAATACCTCTAAGCGTTACATCATTCCCTTTCAATGTAAGTGTATCACCTGTTTTTGTAGATTTCAACTTAACAAGTGCGCAGATTAAGCCTGGCAGAAGTTTTTTTATCTCTTTTCTTTCCTTACCATTAAGAACAAAAATTTGGTTTACTTTTTCTGTCGTACCTTTTGTCGTATTGGAGACTTCTGTTCCTGGCGTAAGCTCTCCAGAGAAGAGTCTTATATAACTCAGCTCACCTAAATGTGGTTCAAAAACGGTCTTGAAAACAAGAGCAGTGAAAGGTTCATCAATCTTTAATGCCCTCTCCTTCCCCTTTTCAATTACCTGCACTTCCGCTTTTTCCTCAGGAGATGGAAGGAGTTGAACTATGGAATTTAACAAAAGGTTTATCCCTACATTATGGTAAGCATCACCACAAAGAACAGGATGGAGCTCTCCTTCAATTACACCCTTTTTGAGTATTGATGAAAGTTCTTCCTCTTTTATCTCCTCATCAGCTAAATACCGTTCCATTAAATTCTCATCCGTTTCAACAAGTCCTTCAACAAGATTTTTACTCATCTCCTTAACCCTATCCTTTTCAGTATCAGGAATATCTATCTCTTGTGGTTTTCCATCTTTATACGTATACGCTTTTGTAGTAAGAAGATTGACGACACAATTGAAATTTTCTCCCTGTCCTATTGGAATTGTAAGTGGGATTATACCTGATTTAAACTCCTTATTTATCTCTTTCAGAACCTTGAAAAAATGAGCATTTTCCTTCTTTAAGCTATTGATATAAATTATACTTGGTATAGAATGTTCCTTTGCAAGTTCCCAAACCCATTCCGTCCCCACTTCCACACCTGATGTCGAGTCAACTACTATAATCGCACCATCGCTTACAGCAACAGAAGAGATTACCTCTCCTCGGAAATCAGCGTATCCTGGTGTGTCGAGAATGTTAATAATAGAATCCTTCCAGTTAAGATTTCCAACAGAAAGAGAAACTGTTATCTTTCTATCTATCTCAAGCGGGTCATAATCCATCAAGCTGTTTCCTTCATCAACCCTTCCTAATCGAGTTAGTGCTCCGCTATCGAAAATCATTGCTTCTGCAAGGGTTGTCTTACCAACTCCGCCGTGTCCACAGAGCATGACATTTCTTATATCTTTTACACTGTATTCCTTCAATGTAGTACCTCCTTATCTAATTCTTATCTACTTATTTATTTTTTTCTCTCTTAACACACTATTCTTTTAATGTCAATAAAATTCTTTAGGATTGTCAAGGCAAAATAGAAATGTC
>SOIS01000027.1 GCA_004375965.1 Candidatus Cloacimonadota bacterium
GGTAAGAAAGTAGGGGCGTTCAATTAAATGCCGTTACTTATAAAAAGGCCCGCTTTTAGCGGGCTTTTTTTATCACTTAACATGCTAACAATACCCACAGAGGATGCTAAGATAACAGATTGTTACTAAGTTATTAGGTTATTTAGTTATTGCTGTTTGGGCTTCGTCATTTTAAACGGTTTTCCCTTGACAATATCCATTTGTTTTGATATAAACTTCCATATGGAGGAGGTGAAGGCTATGACACATTCAAAACCTGTTAAGAATGAAAAGGAAATGGATGATATAAAGAAAGAGAAAAAAAAATGGGAAGAGACGATAAAATCAAAACCAAAACCCCGCAAAGGTGTTGCGTTTGAAACCATCTCAGGCATACCTCTTGATATGCTCTATACCCCATGTGATATTGAAAACCTCAATTACCTTAAAGACCTTGGCTTTCCAGGAGAATATCCTTTTACAAGAAGTGTAAGACATAATCTCTATAGAGGTAGATTATGGACAATGAGGCAGTTTGCAGGATTTGGGACAGCGAAGGATACGAACAAACGCTACAAATTCTTACTGGAGCACGGAGAAACAGGGCTTTCAGTTGCATTTGATTTCCCAACATTGTACGGCAGGGACTCTGATGACCCATTTTCAGAAGGAGAGGTAGGAAAATGCGGGGTTGCAATCTCATCCCTTAAAGACATGGAAACCCTTTTTGATGGAATACCATTAGACAGGGTTTCAACATCTATGACAATTAATGGACCTGCTCCAATGCTTTGGGCATTTTATATTGCTGCAGCAGAAAATCAGGGTGTATCAAGGGAAAAACTCATCGGTACAATTCAGAATGATATTCTTAAAGAATATATAGCCCAGAAATCATGGTTATTTCCACCGGAGCCATCAATGAGGCTGATTGTTGATACCTTTGAATTTGGCTCAAAATCTGTACCGAAATGGAACACCATTTCAATATCCGGTTATCATATAAGGGAAGCAGGTTCTACTGCGCTTCAGGAACTTGCCTTCACATTGAAGGATGGGTTGACCTATGTAGAAGAGGGTATAAAGAGGGGGCTGGATGTGGATTCATTCGCACCGAGACTTTCCCTCTTTTTTGATTCCCATTCAGATTTCTTTGAAGAGATTGCAAAATTCAGGGCAGCGAGAAGGATATGGGCACGGGAGATGAGAGAAACGTTTGGCGCAAAGGATAAACATTCCTGGCTTATGAGATTTCACACACAAACAGCTGGTGTTTCCCTTACCGCAAAACAGCCAGAGAATAACATTGTGAGGGTTGCACTACAGGCACTCGCTGCTATTCTCGGTGGAACGCAGAGTCTGCATACAAACTCTATGGATGAAACCTGGGCACTTCCGACTGAGAAAGCAGTTCTCATAGCATTAAGAACACAGCAAATTATAGCATACGAATCGGGTATTCCAAATGTCATCGATCCTCTTGGAGGTTCATATTTTATTGAATCACTTACAAATAAACTTGAGCAAGGAACTTACGAATATTTTGATAAGATAGACAAACTTGGTGGAATGATAAAGGCAATAGAGGTAAACTTCCCACAGAGAGAACTAACTGAGGCTTCCTTTAGATTTCAGAAAAGTATGGAGAAGAAAGAGCGAATCTCAGTGGGTGTCAATGAATTCGTGAAAGAAGGCGAAGAGTTAGAAATTCCAATACTAATGATAGATAAAAGTGTAGAAGAAGAACAACAGAAAAAATTGGAATCCCTGAGAAAAGAGAGGGACAATGAGAGAGTGGAACGTGCACTTGAGCAAATCAGAAAAACCTGTGATGGAAATGAAAACATTATGCCAGCATTGATAGAAGCTGCACATTCATATGCAACGCTTGGAGAGATTACCCAGGCTATGAAGGATGTTTTTGGTGAATATGAAGAAACTCCTATTTTTTGATGAAAGAACAACATAATAAAATAGAAATTATGAAAGTCCGAAATTACGGCTTTTTCATTTTCTCATTTTATAATTTCGTGGAGGAATTATGAAAAGAATTAGGATTTTAATGGCAAAAGCAGGCCTTGATGGCCATGACAGAGGAATAAAAGTCGTCTCAAGGGCACTAAGGGATGCGGGATTTGAGGTAATCTATACAGGACTTCATCAAACCCCCGAAATGATTGTTGAATCAGCCATGCAGGAAGACGTAAACCTTGTAGGAATAAGTGTCCTTTCAGGCGCACATATGACAATCTTCAATAAGGTTCTTAATCTTCTAAGAGAGAAGGGCAGGGATGATATAGTTATTTTTGGTGGTGGTATAATCCCTCTTGAAGATATGGAGAAATTGGAAAATATTGGAGTGGAAAAACTGTTTGGTCCAGGAACACCAACATCAGAGATTATAGAATGGACACAGAAAAAATTCAATATAGAACTTAATTCCTAATTTGTGTAATCTAATTATTTATCTATGTAATCAGGTATAATAACTATTATACCAGGAGAAAAAATGGGAACAAAAGAAAAGTTAGAGGAACTAAAAATACTGAGAGAAAAAGCAAAGGAGGGCGGTGGAGAAGAGAGAATAAAAAAACAACATGAGAAGGGAAAACTTACAGCACGGGAACGACTCGATATTTTACTTGACCCTGATAGTTTTGTTGAGTTCGATCGATTTGTCACACACAGATGTACAGATTTCGATATGGATAAGAAGAAGATTCTCGGTGATAGTATCGTTTCAGGTTATGGCGAGATACATGGAAGACCCTTATTTGTATTTTCTCAGGATTTTACTGTATTCGGCGGAACCCTCTCCTATGCTCATGCAGAAAAGATGTGCAAAATTATGGATCTTGCTTTAAAGATGGGCGTTCCTGTTGTTGGATTAAACGATTCAGGAGGGGCACGGATACAGGAAGGTGTCATCAGCCTTGCAGGCTATGCAGAGATCTTCTGGAGAAATACCGTTGTTTCAGGTGTTATCCCACAAATATCTGCAATAATGGGTCCTGCAGCAGGTGGCGCAGTATATTCACCCGCAATAACAGACTTTATCTTTATGGTCGATAAAACAAGTTATATGTTTATTACAGGCCCTGATGTAGTAAAAACAGTTACACATGAGGATGTAACATTTGATGAACTTGGTGGTGCTCAGATACACGCAGCAAAATCGGGTGTTGCTAATTTCACTGCAAAAAATGATGAGGATTGCCTTCTTTTGATAAGAAAGCTTTTTGAATATCTCCCCCTCAATAATCTTGATGACCCACCAAGAAGACAGATAGATGATCCTCCAGATAGAATGGATGAGACCCTAAATGGGATTATTCCGGATAATCCTAACCAACCATACGATATGAAAACAATTATTAAAACTGTTATGGATAGAGGTAGTTTTCTTGAGGTTCATGAGAAATATGCACCAAATATCATTGTTGGATTTGGAAGGCTTGATGGATATGTTGTTGGCATCGTCGCACAGCAACCAATAGTTCTTGCTGGCTGTCTTGATATTGATGCTTCAATTAAAGGTGCACGGTTTGTGAGATTCTGTGATGCATTCAATATACCAATTATAACATTTGAGGATGTTCCGGGTTTCCTGCCGGGTGTCTCACAGGAACACGGAGGAATCATTAAACATGGAGCAAAGTTATTGTATGCCTTCTGTGAGGCAACAGTCCCGCGAATAACCATCATTACAAGAAAATCTTATGGTGGTGCTTACTGTGTCCTATCATCGAAACAGATTAGAGGAGATATTAATTTTGCCTGGCCTACTGCAGAAATAGCGGTTATGGGACCCGAAGGCGCTGTTAATATCATATTCAGAAAGGACCTGAAGACATCGGATGATCCTGAAGCATTAAGAAAAAAATTGGTTGGAGAGTATGAACAGAAGTTTTCAAACCCCTACATTTCAGCTTCACTTGGATATATTGACGATATTATAGAGCCGAAGGAGACAAGACCAAGAGTGATACAGGCGTTGAAGATGCTTGAGAATAAGCAGACAAGGTTACCAAGAAAAAAACATGGGAACATACCTCTGTGAACCCTGTTCTCCTGTCATTGCGAGCCCCGTAAAACAGGAAGAAGTTTTGCATATAATGGTATTTAACGGGGCGAGTAGAGAAGCGATGTGGCAATCTCAAAATCTGAAAGAAAAACCGAGATTGCCTGCACAAACTTAGCAAGGCGAAGAACTCGCAATGACAACACTCTTAAAAGGTACTAATAACTGATAACTAAACAATGTTTAAGAAGATACTGATAGCAAATAGAGGGGAAATTGCGGTTAGGATTATAAAAGCCTGCAGAGACCTGGGAATACCAACAGTTGCCGTCTTTTCTTCGTCTGATAGAAGCGCATTACATACCCAGTTTGCTGACGAAGCCATTGAGATTGGACCCCCATCACCTCTTGCAAGTTATCTCAATATGGATTCTATTATACATGCAGCAAAAAAAACGAGAGCGGATGCAATCCATCCTGGTTATGGATTTCTTGCAGAAAATCACCTTTTCTCTGCAAGATGCAGAGATGAAGGTGTTGTTTTTATAGGACCAACACCAGAAGCTCTAAAACTTGTCGGTGACAAGATCGCTTCCAGGATAACGGTTAAGAAAATAGGGGCACCAATAATTCCTGGAATGACTGGAACAGCAAAAGAGAATAATGTCTTTATAAAAAAAGCAAAATCAATTGGTTACCCAGTGCTTGTAAAGGCATCATTGGGAGGCGGTGGAAAGGGAATGAGGGTAGTTAATAATGATAGAGCACTTTTAGAAGCAATAGATGCAGGAAGGAGAGAGGCAAAATCTGCATTTGGTAATGATACAGTATACATAGAAAAATATCTTGAAAAACCACGACATATAGAGTTTCAAATTCTTGCAGATAATTATGGAACTGTAATCCATCTTTTTGAGAGGGAATGCTCAATACAGAGAAGGTACCAAAAGATTATAGAAGAGTCTCCTTCCACTGCTCTGGATAATAATCAGCGGAAAAAAATGGGAGAAATCGCCATAAAGATTGCATCAGTAGTTGGTTATACGAATGCTGGGACAATTGAATTCCTTCTTGACGAAAATAAGAATTTCTATTTCCTTGAGGTTAATGCACGGATACAGGTGGAACATCCTGTTACAGAGTTCGTTACAGGGGTTGACATTGTAAAACAACAGATTCGCATCGCTTCTGGTGAGAAATTGAAAATAAAACAGAAGGAACTTTTGCAGAGGGGACATTCCGTAGAAGCAAGAATCTATGCAGAAGACTCTGAAAATAATTTCCTACCTTCCCCGGGAAAAATCAGATTTCTACAAGAACCACGAGGTCCTGGTATCAGGCTTGACTCTGGTATATACGACGGTTTTGAAGTCTCTGCATCTTATGATCCCATTCTTTCCAAACTTATTGTATTTGATGAAACAAGGGATGCTGCAATAAATAAGATGGTAAATGCACTTTCAGATTATTCGATTGTTGGTATAAAGACAACGATTGCCTTTCTTTCAAAAATTTTCGAGTCTCCTGATTTTAAACAAGGAAATCTTCATACCTCTTTTATCAGTGAACACAAAGAAGATTTGAGGGTTTCAACAACGAAAAATCTTTATGAGGCACTTGCAGCGTATGGAATATTTACATATTCAAAAGGAAAATCAGCTTATGTTGAAAAAGAAAAGGGTATTGTGCCTGTTTGGGAAAGCACAGGTAGATGGAGGTCGGGAGAGTAATTATGGAATTTAATATTTTCTATAAGGGGGAAGAGAAAAAAATTTCTGTTGATCTCAAGAAAGGGAAATATTGGGTGAGTGATGGAGAGAAAGAGGGTATTTTCGACGCAACCTTTATTAATCCTCAAACCCTCTCACTTATGCATAATGGTAAGTCAATCCTTGCAAAGATCATAGATGATGGCTCACGAAAAATTGTTATTTTAGGTGGTGAGGAATATATATTTGAAGAAGGTAAAGAACGGGATATTGAGTTTCAGACAAAAGAGAAAACAAAGGTTCTTGAAAATATCATAAAGTCTCCAATGCCTGGATCTGTGGTAAAACTGAATGTAAAGGAAGGGGATAAGGTAAATGATGGTGATATTCTTGTAATAGTGGAAGCGATGAAGATGGAGAATGAGCTGAGGGCATCGGATAATATGAAAGTAAAAAAGATATTTGTAAAGGAGGGTGACCAGGTAGAAGGCTTCGCCCCATTAATAGAACTGGAACAATATACATAGGAGCCTCTATGTCGGAATTAAGGCAGAACCCTGCAACAAAAAAGTGGGTCATTATATCAAAAGAAAGAGCAAAAAGACCTTATGAGTATACAAACAAGAAGAAAAACCTCCTCGATGAACTACCACCATATTCAGAAACCTGTCCCTTTTGTCCTGGAAATGAGGATAAGCTTCCTGAAGAAGGTATTATCTATGAGAGAAAGAAGAGCGATAACGAGTGGACAGTCCGGGTTGTCCCAAATAAGTTCCCAGCACTTACAAGATGCGGCAATGTAGAAAGAGAGGAGATCGATAACCTTTTCTTATTAATGGCTGGGGTTGGATGTCATGAGGTAATCATTGAAAACCCTATACATAATACTACCATCGGTCTATTACCGAAAGAAGACGTTGCTGAGATAATCTATACTTACAGAGAAAGGTTTCTTTCACTTAGTAAAGATAAGCGCTTCAAGACTGTTATAATCTTCAAAAACCATGGTGAAGGAGCAGGGACTTCTCTTGAACATCCACACTCACAGTTGATTGCAACACCAATTGTTCCTCAACATATCAGACACAGAATTCATGAGGCAGTTGGCTATTACGATGACTGGGGAAAATGTGTATACTGCTCAAGCATTGAAACAGAGTTAAAACAGAAGGAAAGAATAGTAAGTGAGACAGAACATTTTACAGCATTTGTCCCATTTGCCGCAGCTCTTCCCTTCGAGACAACTATCATCCCAAAAAGACACGCCGCCACATTTGGAGAAATTAATGACAGTGAGATTTCCGACCTTTCAAAAATACTGAGTAATGTGCTTAGAACACTTTACAGAAAATTGAATAATCCCGATTACAACTACATCATCCACACCGCTCCTTTCTCTGATAAAGGTGAAGATTATTATCACTGGCATATTGAGATACTTCCAAGACTAACAAAACTTGCCGGTTTTGAAATGGGTTCGGGTATCTACATCAACACTTCTATCCCTGAAGAATGTGCTTCATTCCTTCAAAAATAAGCCAATTCCATCTTCCATAAACTATATGATTTATTATTTGACTTCTTCATATATCTATGCTAATAGATAGTAATGACACATTACAAGAACATTTTGGTCAAATGATAAATCAAAAAGGAGGGTTTTATGTCTCGCATTTTTATTTATATCCTGTTTTCATTAATACTTATCTCATGCAGTTCAAACACATCACAAAGTGCTCTTGATCTAAAAATGGTTGACAACATTAGTAATATAAACCTCTCAGATGATGCATTAAAGGGTCTCGAAGAAAACGGTTTCATTTTAACAAAAACAACAAACGAGGATATTTATGATGTTTACAGTGATATTAAGAAACACCGACGACCTATCTTTATAACAACAGATATTGTACTTCATACCGATCACCTCCTCTTCGACTACATTCTTAGAATAATTGAACTAAAAGAATTATACAACCTCATTGGTAACCTTTCTAAAGATATGTTTAATGAAGTGACAGCTATCTACAACAAAGAGAAGCTTTCTGATTTTGAGAAAGATGCTCTGGAAAGGGACATAGGATTTTTTGCAGTACCTTGTAAAATTTTTAAGATGAATGTTCGAATCCCAAAAGAGATAGAGGAAAAAGTAGAAAAGGAACTAAAACTTATTGAAAAAGCAGATGACTTCGCAGAATCACCTCTCTTCGGTTGCAAGGAGGATTACAGTCAATACAAACCACGTGGACATTACACGAGAAATGAAACATTCAGGCGCTATTTCAAGGCTATGATGTGGTTTGGGAGAATGCCCTTCTTCGTTAAACCACCAAAATCCATTATAGATTCCGGAGAACAAGAGAAAATCGGGAAAAGTCATACACTAAGTGCATTATATATAACATATGTTTTTCATACTAATCCTCTCTTATTGGACTCCTATAAAAAGGTTTACAAGATTACGTCAATCTTTGTCGGAGAGAGTGATGACCTTGGTGTAATAGACTATCTATCAATAATGAAAGAAGTTTATGGAAGTGAAGTCAAGATAGAGTCCCTATCAAAAAAGCAACTTCTTGGTCAATTTAGTGAAATGGTAATGAAAGAAAAACCACCACAAATTGTCTCAGGGTATCTAACGGATCAGGAAACAAAGGAACTTCCGCGAGCATTCAAGTTTATGGGCCAGAGATTTATTCCTGATTCTTATATGTTTCAGAACCTTGTTTATGATAAAGTGACACACTTCACAGGTACCGGAAAGGTTTTTACAGCGATCCCATCCCAGGTTGGAATAGTCCGTGGGTTCCCAAGAGGACTCGATGTGATGGCTGTCCTTGGCTGTGATGAAGCACTTGAAATTCTTGAGAAAGAAGGAGATGCATCATTCAAAGGGTACAAAGAACAGTTGAATAAACTAAGTAAAGAATTCTCTCTATTGAAAGAAAAGGATTGGAGAAAAAATCTCTATTACAGTATAATCTATCAGTTTAAGAAGATGATTGATAATATCGATGAGTTCAAAAATCCCTATTTAGAAAAAAGGGCATGGGCAAAGAAGGTTCTCAATACTCTTTTAGGTGCCTGGGCAGAACTAAGGCACGATACAATACTTTATGCAAAACAGAGTTATACTATAATTGCAACCTCTATGCCTCCCCATTTTCCAAAGAAATTCCCTCTTGCTTATGTTGAAGCGTATCCAAGTTTCTATGCTGAAAACATGATATTTATCAGCAAATTAATAGAATTACTTGAGGATGATAAAGTAATTCCAAAAGAAGTGGTCGAAAATCTTAGAGCTTTTAATGAAATACTTCAAAAACTTATTGATATAAGCGAGAGAGAGAATAAAATGGAAGAATTAGACGAAACGACTTCAAAGTATATTCATACAATTCCTGGAAGACTTGAGGGTATTGTGAAGTTTCCAAAGCACATTATGGAAGAGATTACTGACGGAACGGACTCAAAGATGGCTTTGATAGCTGATGTACACACAGATGCAAACACAAAACAGGTGCTCGAGGTCGGTGTTGGAAATCCTCTCAAACTCTTCATCATTGTTCCTGTTAAAGACAAACCCTATCTAATGGAGGGTGCAACATTCTCCTACTATGAGTTCAAGGAGAAACAATCAAATCGTCTAACAGATGGAGAATGGCAACAAATGATTAAAGAAAGAAAACTTCCACCTTTACAGCAATGGTTCAAGGAGTTTGTAAAGTAGGAGCAACCTCCTGGTTGCGATCCTCAAGACCTCGCAATGATAACCTTTCCGCAATTTCTATTGACTAAAACTTTGAATGGAAGAGAAAAAAAATGAATGAAAAGGAAATAATAAAAAAACTGAAAAAAGCTATTCCATCACCTGATACCATAAAAAAAGATATGATAGAAGTAGTTGATTATGAATACAGCGGGAAGAGGGACATCGAGATAGTTATAGAAAATGAAGAGTTTACCTCTATCTGTCC
Source organism: Candidatus Cloacimonadota bacterium (assembly GCA_004375965.1). Classification (GTDB taxonomy): domain Bacteria; phylum Hydrothermota; class E44-bin80; order E44-bin80; family E44-bin80; genus SOIS01. The sequence goes on from SOIS01000027.1 coordinate 9,687, forward strand.
TCGAACCGGTCTCCCTGATTTTGGCAGGATAACCATACGATACATCCCTCGTAAAAAGATTATTGAACTGAAATCTCTTAAATACTACTTTCTTCAATACAGGGAAGTAGGTATCTTCTATGAGCATGTCATAAATAAAATCCTTGAAGACCTGGTATCTCTTGTTAAACCATCGTGGATGGAAATCGTTGGGTCATTCAGGATACGGGGCGGAATAAAAACGACAACAAAGACAGAATACAGAAAAAATACTAAAGAACACAGACATCAGACTTGAGACCGGAGACTGAGAGAATGAACATAAGAAGATGGATATTAAAGAAAAAATAGAAAGATTAAAGAGGGAAATAAAGGAATCTCAAAGAAACCTTTATACAGAGGATAAATCCCAGACTGTTGAGAAACTTCGGATTTTACTAAGGGAAGAAGCAAGAGGCAAAAAGCGGATTGGAAATATAGATGAATTAGCAAACCATCTTGATGCACAGGTTTTTGAAAACGATTATGGTAAATTTATTGTAAAAGAAGAACTATTAGAAAATGAATTTTATGGTGAGGATGTAGAGAGAATACACGTACTTGCTAAAGAAGACATTTTTAAAAACTACAATCTATCCAATAATATTTTTTTAGACCTTGAAACGTCGGGACTTTCAGGAGGGGTTGGAACATTTGCTTTCCTCGTTGGCATAGGATATCTCGAAAAGGATAATTTCAAAATCAAACAGTTCTTCCTTCCCGACCTACCATCTGAGAAAGCGCTGCTTTTAGAAGTCGCTTTATTTCTCAAAGACTTCGAATCCATTACAACATTCAATGGAAAAGCATTTGACCTTCCTCTTCTTACCTCACGATACAGACTAAACTTGCTTGAGGAACCGGATTTTGACCTTCATCTTGACCTCTTACACGTCGCACGGCGTGTATACAAAAGAAGTTTTGCTGACAGGTCTCTTTCATCGCTTGAAGAAAAACTTCTTGGTAAACCAAGAAAAAGTGATATAGCAAGTAACCTGATACCTGATGTATATTTCAACTTCTTAAGAACAAATGAAGTTTCTCTGCTTGGAAAGGTTATCAAACATAATGAAATTGATATCTTCTCTATGCTCAAACTTCTCTCACATTTTGTAGCACTGCTTCAACGATTAGAAGAGATACAAAACCCCGAAGTGCTCTACTCCATTTCAAGACTTTATACAGAACTAAAAGATAATGATACATCTATTAGGCTCATGAAAAGGGCACTGAGATATACAGAAGATATATCTTTCATTTTTGAGGTTAAAAGAGACCTTTCAATAATTTATAAAAGATTTTCTATGTGGGAAAAGGCAGAAAAGTTATGGACGGAACTTCTTTCTGAAACCCCTTTTGAGCCGTTCCCATATATAGAACTTGCAAAGTTTTATGAACACAAATTACGTGATTTTAAAAAGGCAAAAGAAATAATAAATATACTCAAGGAAAAACTTGGAGAAGGGTGGGAATTCTGCACCTATGATGACATCTTAAAAAGGGATATACGGTTAGATAGAAAAATGGAGAAGGATTAGAATTACACTTTATAGGCTGTGGGGTCGGGCTGGAATCTGGGATCTAGCTTGTTTTGTAAGCGACAAAAGTGCCCTTTGCATGAAATTCAAATTACGGAGAGCAATTATAAGAAAGAGAAACAGATAACAGAAAGAGGTACAATAAAAATGATTATTAACCTTAAAATAGGACATTTTCATTTTGCTAAGAAGGTGACATTTCTATTTTGCCTTGACAATAAGTCAATTGTTATGACTTTGGTTTTATTTTGATATATTATTGAATGCATTAGAATTTATATGAATATGATTTTTAATATAAAACAGTGAGAAGCAAATTATGGAGGAGTTATTATGAGACAGGTCGTAATTTATTCTGGAGAGAATGGATATTGGGTCGCTGAGTGTACAAGTTTACCTGGTTGTATCAGTCAGGGTAAGACTAAAGAAGAAGCCATCGATAATATTAAAGAAGCAATAGATGTTTATATTGAAGCATTAAAGGAAGATAATCTTCCTATTCCAGAAGAGCATTTTAATACGTTAGTTGTTGCTGTGTAGTGATGGGCAGATTGCCAGTAATTTCAGGTAGAGAATGTGTCAAAGCCTCAGAAAAGGCAGGATTCTATAAGAAACAACAGTCTGGTAGTCATATCGTGTTAAGAAAGGATGAACCTTTTGTACAGGTAGTAGTTCCAGATCAAAAAGAACTTGATAGAGGAACACTGAGAGCTATCATAAGACATGCTGGTTTGAGCAGGGATGATTTTCTTGGATTGCTATAAAATATGGAAAATTAGGGACTGCGCCCATTAGAGAAAGTATGAGCAGATATGGGATATATGATGTAAGATGGAAGTAACGTCCACAGACAGCCGACGGCAAACTGCTAAGAAAGACAGAAAGCAGAGTATCAGATTATCAGAATTTCACATTTCACATTCAGGGAACGGGGTGAAATATAAGTTAAAAGGAAAAAGTAAACATCGTGGGAGAATAATTGTATATTAGTGGTGTATTCATGGTTATTGATTGAAAATTATTATGTTTCGTAATTAGGTAATTGGGTAAATTTTTACATCCGAAAGCGGGGACGGTACTTGACAATATGACACTTTTTAGAGATAAATATATGAAATACTACCCGCGAATCTCTAACGGGGTAAAACAACAGAATAAAACGACAGTATTTGACCCTTCGACACTGCTCAGGATTCAATTCCATTTGACTTTCTCTCAATAATCCTGTAACATTCACCTATGACTAATAAAGGCAGCTGGGGTATTTTACTCTTTGCTTTGGGGCTGGTGTTGTTGGTGGGAGGATACTGGTTTCTGGGTTTGTTGCTACTGCGATTTGATACTGTTTTTATCATTAAGGTGCTTTTCTATATCGGCATTGCAGCAGGAGTAGTAGTTCCATTGCTAGCACACCTATCCTATCCACGAGTTCGCAACCTGAAGGTTTTTCTCGCAGGATATCTTACAGGTGTAGCAGTCCTCGCTTTCTTTCTTCTGGGACCTTCGGGTTTTTTCTCATTACCGGTGCCCTCGAATTTTATCCCAGGTTTGTATCTATTTATGATTGTTGTAATTTTTATGAGTACTATTCTGCCTACCTTTCTGAAGTACCGTCATACTAAATATATAACCTTTGCTATGCTCCTGATTGAAGTGGGTCTTATTTGCGTACTTCGGACCACCACCGAACCGTTTGCATCTCTTTACTACTTACGAAACTTCCATACCTTCCAATGGGTTATCCTGATACCTGCGGAAGTAACGATATTAATCCTCCTGCTTTCGGTTTATGTGCTGAAACTTCGGTTTCATCTGGGAGGTGTGTTGGGAGGAACGATGGTGCTTTTTACTGGTGGATGGTATTTGGGACCCCGAAGTTTCAACACCTCAGTTTTCGATTCCTACATTTTTGCCGCGACCACGTTGTTTCTCTGCATCGGTATCCTCATCCACTGGATAGTTCGAATGGAACATAGGGTGTCTTATGATCCATTACTCCGGATTTACAACCGCGACTATTGCGAAAATGTTCTAATTGAGCAGGTCCCGGTTAAAACCTCTCCGCCTTTTGGAATTGCCATCGTGGACATTGACCACTTCAAAAAGATCAATGATACCTATGGTCACAAGACCGGGGATGATGTGCTAATCCAGACAGCTCGTATCCTAACGAACGAGTTGGTGCCCGAAGGCATTGTGTGTCGCTACGGAGGAGACGAGTTCGTAGTCTTTTTCCCTAAGAAAAACAGCGAAAAAATCAAAGTGATTATGGACAAGGTCCGCAAAGTAGTCAAATCTGCAGGTACTCGTTCTGGGAAAAAAGCAATCAAGGTAACTGTGTCAATTGGGATTTCTCACCGAAAGAACGCTGGACAGAGTCTACCCAAAGTCCTGAAGGCTGCTGACAAGGCACTGTACCGTGCCAAGAAACATGGCCGCGATCAGGTTAAATTCAGCAAGCCCTCTCCACCATGACCTCCTTTTAAAAATGGCAAAAATAGGGACAGGATGTCGCTCCTACATAACATCAAAGGCTACAACAACACCGTCGTTGCACTCCATAAAAATCAAAACAACGCAATAACAGGAGTTTGTCTTCCAAAAAACCTATAATTTCACTTGACATTTGTGAGAAATTTCCTTATTATGTTTATATGAGATTGATAGTTAAGAAAGCGGGGAATTTATGAGAAATCTCATTATAGTATTTTTTCTTCTCTTTGCAATATCTCTCTCTGCAGAAGAGGCAGAAAAGGCTCCTTCATTTTCTCTAAAGTCAATGGAAAATAAGACGGTCTGTCTTGACTCCCTTCTTGGAAACTACATAATAATTGATTTCTGGGCAATCTACTGCAAGAGTTGTGTGGAGGGTCTTGATGCAATGAAGGATATATTCAAAACATACAAGGAAAGAGGACTGATTTTCCTCGCAATCAACGAGGATGGACCAAGAAATGTTTCGAAAGTCCCTGGATTTGTTAAGGGTCACAAGTGGGAATATACAATCCTTTATGACCCAATTCAAGAAGTTCTACAACTCTTTGGTATCCAGGCAATACCAGAAACCTTCGTTTTGGATAAAGATGGCAATATAATCTTAAGGCACAGGGGTTATAAAAAAGGAGACGAGGAGCTTATTGAAGAAAAACTCAAAGAACTCCTTCCAGAACAAGAGTGTAATGTCGAGAAAGAACCTGATTAGTTATTTCATTCTCACTCTTACAATCTTAATATATTCCTCTGCATTACCACATACACTAAAGATATTTGGGAAAAACTGTCTATCATACTGGCAATGGAGAGAGAATGAGGAAAATTTTATTGAAGATGCTCTCGATATTAATGCCATGTATGGAAATTTTAGAGGAAACATAGAATGGTATATCTATGAACCTTCAAATGTCAAATACGCTTTAAGAAAAGAAGGTATGAGGAAGAGATTTGTCGAGTTTAAAAATCCCAAATGGTCATTACGAGCAGGTAATTTCTATCAATCCTTCGGAAGAGGTCTTATACTTAATCAAACAGTTGAGATAACTGGAAATATTGATAGAAATATTGACGGTTTTAACCTCAGTCACTCTATTAAATTTTTAACCATTTCACTTCTATCAGGCAGACCCAAAAACCTTCTTTTCTCAAATGGCAAATATACTGTTGTGAATGATACATCCGATCTACTCCAGGGAGGAAGTCTCAGCTTTGATTTACTACCCTCCTTTCCATTCTCAATAAATGTTGTAAGACTTTCAAGCGATAATCCCGGGGTGGAGTCACCAAGAGAGACCTACCTTTACAATTTCAATATTGATGTTGTAAAGGGACCATTTATTATATATGCTGAATATGCAGAAAGAGAGGGGTGGGATGAAATACCTTTTGAAGAATCGGAAGGAAATGGGATCTATGGTTCTCTTACCTTTTCTACAGGCAAAGCCTCAGCAACTTTTGAATACCTTAATTATGATAAACTTGGATATGGAGGAAGCGATTATAAATATAATGCACCACCAACTGGAAATCTTGACGGTTATTCAATAAACAGAGCAAGGGATGAGAGAGGATGGATGCTTGATATTATATCAAATCCTTTCGGTAGCTGGTATTTTGAAGTTAATAAATCAATGCTTTGGACTATCTCTTCGGATTCTATCGGTTTTGACGAATTCTATGCAGAAATCAAAGGCGATATATGGAAAAGAGGACCTTCGCTACTCGTGAGTCTTAAAAATCTTGAGTACAGGAAGCCAGAAACCATTATTGATAGGAAAAGCGAGTGGATTCCACATATAGGGATAATGAGCTCGTTAGGCTCACATTCACTAAATGTAGGATTGAATTCAAGAGTTGTTGAAATCGATACAATAACATTTATGGATAACGCAGTCTCAATAGATGCAGGTATCTTTTCGTATCTCACCATAGCAGGTAGATGGGAAATAAGGAACAAAGAGGTTCTTTTAGAAAGTGAGGGAACGGAATGGAAAGTAATAGAGCTAAGATGGGACATCTCTAATTCCCATACACTTAATATTATGGCTGGTTCTGAAAAGGGTGGGCTCATTTGTTCTGGTGGTGTATGTAGAATAGAGGAACCTTTCGAAGGTATCAAAATCAACCTATTAAGTAGATTTTAGTGAATAAAATCAAAATGAGAGGAGTGAGATGAAAGAGAAGACAAAAACCCTAAAGAAGAGACTGATGCGTGAATTAAAGCCTGCATGGGACCATTATACGGACAAAGAGAGAAAAAGGGTTTTAGAATTCGGTAATGGATATAGAGATTTCCTTAGTATAGTAAAAACAGAAAGGGAAGCAGTTGAATGGATAGTTAGCAATGCAAGGAAAAATGGTTTTGAAAAATTCTCAAAAAAAAGAGGGAAAAAATTTTACAAGTTAAATCGTGATAAGAGCATCGCACTTGCTATTATTGGGCGGAATCCCATATCAAAAGGCGTACGAGTAATTGTCTCACATATAGATGCCCCTCGCCTTGATCTGAAACCAAATCCACTGTATGAAGATGCAGAACTTGCTCTGTTAAGAACACACTACTATGGCGGAATAAAAAAATACCAGTGGACATCAATTCCCCTCTCCCTTCACGGAATAATTATAAAGGGAGATGGAAAGAAGATAACAATAAACATTGGGGATAACCTCAAAGATCCTGCTTTTACCATTGCTGATTTGCTTCCACACCTTTCTCGTAAGGAACAGTCACAGAAAAAATTATCCGAAGCAATAGAAGGAGAAAAATTGACACTTCTTGCAGGAAGTTTCCCATTTCCTGATGATAAAGAAAAAGAAAGGGTTAAACTTTCCGTCCTGGAGATTCTTAATAACAGGTATGGAATAAAGGAAGAGGATTTTATAAGCGCCGAGATTGAAGTGGTTCCTGCAATACCGGCAAGGGATATAGGATGGGACATGAGTTTGATAGGTGGTTATGGTCAAGACGATAGAATCTGTGCTTACACATCATTTAATGCAATTAATAAAATAAAAACGCCAGAGAATTCAACTCTTGTCATTTTTGTTGATAAGGAAGAGATAGGTAGTGTCGGTGCAACCGGTGCACGATCACAGTTCCTCATAGACTGTATACGAGGAATAATTTCATGGAAAGGTAAATCTTCAAGTTTTGATATGGTTAGGGAAGTCCTTAACAGTTCAAAAGCGCTTTCAGGCGATGTTAATGCAGCAATAAATCCCAACTATCAAAATGTTCTTGAGAAGACAAATGCTGCAAAAACTGGATATGGAGTAGTTTTAACTAAATATACAGGAGCAGGTGGAAAATATGGAACGAATGATGCATCTGCTGAATTTGTTGGAGAGATACGAAGACTATTCAACAAGAATAAGGTAATCTGGCAGACAGGAGAACTGGGTAAGGTGGATGAGGGCGGAGGTGGAACTGTATCGGAATATATTTCACAACATGGTGTAGAGACCGTTGACTGCGGACCTCCACTCCTTGGAATGCATTCGCCTTTTGAGGTTTGCAGTAAAGCAGACCTCTACGAAACCTTCAAAGCATACAAGGTCTTTCTTCAATCGTAATTAATGAAGGGTCTACCCCTACAACCTTTGCAACAAGATAACTTGATTCACTCCAGAAAAACCACAAGATAGACAAGATATTATAATCATGTTCATCCTGTTATCCTGTCAAAAAGACAAGATGGAAAAAGCGAGTAGGTCAAGATGCTGGTTCTACTAATTTACATTTACTGAATGAAGGGGTAACATATAGTGCATTTTCCGGGCAGACGTGGACACATTTTCCGCATCTTATGCAGTCATAATCTGTAACATTTTCATATATATTTATGTCCATTGGACAGACAATCCTGCACATATCACATTTTTCCGGGGTACATCTGTTCTCTCTGAGATTAATCTGCAAAAGACTCACCTTATTAAAAAGTGAGAGTATTGCTCCAAGAGGACAGAAAATTCTGCAAAAAGGCCGTTTTGATATTACAGATAAACCGAGAATAAAGAGAAGTATTCCAAGCTTAGTGAAGTAGAGCCATCCTATAAGATGCTTCAGGTTAGAGAGACCACCTGTTTGAGGATTCCAGGCTATTATGGGAATTCCACCTTCAAGTAAACCAACGGGACATAGTTTTGAAAACCATGTTTCATGAGTTAGGTAAGGAATGACTATTACAACAATCAGCAAAATTGCAAATTTGGAGTATGAAAAAAAGCGAGGGATTGTAATTTTAAATGTTCTTATTTTATAAAGTAGATCCTGTATAAAACCAAAAGGGCACAACCATCCACATGGTGCCCTGCCAACCGAGAATCCTGTAATTCCAAAAATACCTATTAGATAGTATGGAATTGCCCTTATTACTGCATAGTGCTGTAAACTCCCTATCGGACAGGCAAAACGTGCAAAAGGGCAAGCATAGCAGTTTAGAACAGGAAAAGGAATGCCTTTCAGACTTCCCTGATAAATACCCTTTTTAACTATAGCATAAAAATAACTGTTAATCCCGATGGTACTAAATATCTGAACGATAATTCTTTTCATAATTTAGTTCAAAGTTAACATGTGTAGCTTTCAGCTGTTGTAGTAAACATCTTGAATAACAATCAGTTCGATATGCCAATACAGGAAAGACAGAGTAAGACCGCGTTCCAAAGAACTTCTAAGAAATCACCGAGCTTCAATCCATAAAAGATAAGAAATCCTGAAATTACAAAACCAATCCCGAAGATTATATACCTTTTCATTTTAACAATTTATTAAATCAAAATTACCTTAATGTCAAGGGAAAAAGATACACGCTTTAGAATATGAAAGTAGGGGCGTTCAATTGAGCGCCCCTACTCACAATGACATCTTATCTTCACATTTACCCCGTTAGATAGAAAATTATCTAACGGGACAGGCAAGTTTCGCTACTCCATTGTTTCTATTCTTCTTTCTCAGGGATTATGTGAACACCTTTTTGGTCTTTTACAGCCTCTTCGTAATTAAAATCAGGACTCTGGTCTATTGTATGACACTTTGTACAAACCTCTTCTGTTTGCTCATAAAGACCATTAGCAACAGACTTCTCATGGTCCTTCATAATAGAAAACTTTTTGTATAAACTTCCCGGACCATGGCAACTCTCACATTGGACACCAACAAGATCTGGAGTCTCTGTTGTATCAACAAACCCACCCGGTTCTCCATAACCCACTGTATGGCATGAAAAACAGGTCGTATCATCAAGACCAGTTGAATCTAATACGCCCTGGAAATTCAGCGCGTGTGTTGTTTCCTTCCAGGAATCGTATATATCCTTATGACAGGTTTTACATTTCTTATATCCGACATACTCAGGCTTTTTCTCTTCTTCTTCCTCCTCCGCACTTAAAAGGATAAACATAAAAATTAATATGGAGAAAATAATTAAAAACCACTTTTTATTCCTTAACATTTTTCTCCTCCTTTCTGATTTTAACGTATACTATTTCTCTAACTTTGTCAAGGAAATTTTAAAACATTTACAAGAATTATCTCACTTTCATCCTTTTTCTTCTATCATTTCTTACTTATGCTGCCTGAATAGGTAAAAGAATGCTGTTTTATTTTTATATATTTTCCCTTATTGACCCCGATTACATTTCCACACTGACATTTCACTTCATTTCCGTCCTTAACGCTGTAATCCTCAATTATTCGTTCCTTCCAGCAATGCCATAATCTTCCCTTCCCAATTTTCAGATACTTGAAAACCTTTCTCTTGCACTTAACACACTTAATAACAATCATTTGTTCATTATTCGAATTTTGATATTTACCTGTTTTTTTTCCGTCTTTCCCTTTTCTAAACTCCTCACTATCTTTTCATCGCTTTCTTTTTCATATCAGAATGCATTTTTTCAATCGCATACCGTAAAGCCGTGCGCGGCATCTTTGCCTTATTCTTCATAACATACGCAAACACTTCCTGAAGATACTTATTGCTCGCTTCCTTGAGTAACCAGCCATATCCTTTCTGGACAAGGTCATCCTGATCCATCATTAGCAAATCGGAAATCTTGAAAACATCCTTAAGATACTTTTTGTCCTCGAGCAGACTTATCATAAGTACTGCGGATGCCCGTCTAAACCATCTATTCTTTGATTTAGTCCACTCTTTAACTTCTCCCATGAATTCGGGGAACATCAATACAAAAGGTCCAAGTACACCTAAACAAAAACCATCACAGTGTCCCCAGTTATTTACATATTTCTTCAACCACGACTTAAATCTTTTAAAATCAGTTGGACCGAATTCATCCTTGAGCCGCGCTGCCCAACCAAATGCAATTCCCTGTTCTTCACTGTATTCCTTTTCCAGCAGCTGCTCACATATTTCAAAAATTTCTTTCTTGCTTTTTCCTTTTATCTGGGAAAAGTACTTTTTCGAAATATCTCTAACAATCGGCGTCCTTACACCGAGGAAGTTTATCTGCTGATCCTCCTTAAAAAACCTTTTAATACTTTCCTGGTATGCTTTATCAACGTTTTTCTTCAACTCCTTTCTAATCTCATCAAGAATCATCATTCTACTCCTTTCCTATTGAACACTTAAAAAATGGAATATTATTCTTATCTTTCTAAGAAGAGTCGCTTTTCTTTGTAAATTGTTCCTTAATTTCGTCAATTCGCTTTTTCAGACCTTCCATTGCCCTGTTTATCCTCATTTCTAATCCTAAAACATTCCCGACGAGGAGATTGACTCCACTTGATATAAATCCAGTGGATATTAAACCACCAACTAATAATAAAAATCCGCAAATACCATATGCAAGAAAATTGAATATACCGAGAGGAAGTATGACCTTTTTCCCATCTATATCTAATGTTCTCAAATTTGGGTTTTCTGGAACAATTTGCTTAAAAACTTCGAGTTCCGTTGGATTGGTAAATATCTTATAAAGATTCATAAAAACCCAAACAGCTAAGAGAATTCCAGCAATGATTAATAATGCTCCGAAAATATTCTTAAGACTCCAATTTACTTCGTATAAATTTGAACTTTTATATTGTTTATCCTGCTGTATCATTATATACTCCTTTCCATTTTAGGTGGAACTTCGTAGTTCTCACAATAAGCTCAGGTAAGGCAAGATGCTTTACCTATTGTGTATGACTTTTGGAGCAAGATGTGCACCTTTTTGATATAAAAAGTTAGTGCATACCTTACAGAGCATTAAACAGTTTGCAAAAACCAATATCTTAAAAGAATAGAAACCTTAATTTGTAACGACATCGTTATAACAGAAGTAAGTGTTTGTTACCTATATGGACATTTGTGAGACCTTCTTTTAATGCTGCATCGTAAGCCTCATAAGCAAGCTCTCTTGAGGTAACTGGAATATCTCTAAAATAGAATTGGGGATGAAAGCAGAGAAGAGAATATGGAATTTTAGGATTAAATTGGGCTATGAACCTTGCTATTCTCTTTATCTCTTTTACATCTATGTATCCTGGAACAAGAAGGGTTGATGCGATAAGCAGCGGTGGATTTGGTCGTTCACTTATAAAATGAGAAACATGTCCGAAGTTATCAATCGTTGTCTTATTTGAAACTCCACAGAGAGCATAATTAAGTTTTTCGTCGTATGCCTTGAGATCGAATTTGATACAACCACCGCTTTCAAGTGCGATTTTAGTTATCTTCTTAAGATAAGGTAATTGCATAGAACCGTTTGTTTCCCAGCATATCCGCAGCTTCCTTTGTTTTTCTTTAGCCTTCTCAGCAAACCTGATCGTGTGATTTATCTGTGGAGATGGGTCACCACCAAAGAAACAGACACAAGATGTTCGTTCGTCCACCTTTTCCAACAGCTCTTCAGGTGAAACCCTTTTTCCCAGGGATTCCCGAAAATGGTAATTTTGACAGAAGAGGCAGTCAAATGAACAGGCACGGTAGAAGACAGCCAGGTTTTTGTATCCGAATTCTGGACCATCTGCATATGAAAACTTTGGATATCCTGATTCCGTACAACCAGCACAACAGAAGGATGCAACGCAGTTGGTCGGCAGCGGGTCATAATACCAATCAAGCCACCCAACCCCCTTTGTTCGAAGATGACCACTCTTTGCGTATCGTAATCCGCAGAAACCATATTCACCGTCCTCCATTCTACATTGGTTTCCACACATAGGACATTCAACCTTCCCATTTTTTGGAGGTTTGTGCGGTAAATCAAACGACGCCCTTGAGTCTTTGTGTGAACGTTCAATTATTTTGAGACTTCTCTCAGAACCCTCTCTTATACAGTCAATGCAGATGGGAAGTGATGTGGAAATCAACTCAGATTTTTTGCTGCAAATCTTACACGCTACCATTATGTAATCAAGAATTAGGAATTGGGAGTGCAGAACTTTCAATCATTAAAATTTGACTTTTATTTTTCATTTTTCTTATTCTATTAGCGACTCCTGCGTTTTTGATACTCTAATGCTCTGATATTCTGATACTCTGATACCCTATGTTCTCATTGTTTTTCTTATTTCTTCAAGCGTTTCCTTTGCTTCAGGAAGTTTTAATTGCTTCCAGAGTTCTCCAAGTTCTTCACAGGGATATGCTTCGCAGTAAGCACAATTTTTGACACCCTTTTCCAGCGCACACTTTCTTACCTTACAGAATGAAATAAACTCCATCACTCGCTTTCCAACAACAGGACAGCCATCACAGTTAACATCCTCAGCTTTGAGAGGATGCTCTTCCGATGACCATTTCTTAGCAGTCTTTTCTCTTAGCTCGTCATCGTTATTCTGTGTCGCAATAAAAGCAGGACAATCAGTACAGACAATACCACAAAAGGCTACCATTTTCTCTTCAGTCATCTCTACCTCCTTTTTAGCTTATTTATTTTTATCACTAAATGCAAAAGTTTGCAAGAAGAATTTTTAAATATTTTCTGCCCGAATGAGATGAACTACAAGTTAAAAGTAAAAATAAACGCACCTTTGTGCTGTAAAACTAACGCGTTGTTGTTAAACAAACACTTCGTTGTTAAACAAACGCTAATGCTGTGAATTAAACGCTTCGCTGTAAACCCCGTTAGAAAAATCGTTGTTTCTAATGGGGTAAACAAATGCTGCGCTGTAAGAATGGGATTGCTTCGTAAGCGAATAATTTGGGCGTACTCGCAATGACATCCTTCTCAGGCTGAAGCCTGTGGCTACAGGCAAATCTATCGTAGGATGGCTTCGATTTGGGAAAGTAATTGTTTGGGGGTATAATGCTTGAGAACAATTGCATTTGAGGGACAGGCGGATGCGCAGGCACTGCATCCCTTGCACAAAACTTCATTAACAATCATTATCCTGTTTATACTATCAAGGGTAAGAGCACCGTATTCACATGCAGCTTCACAGATACCGCATCCAGAGCAGGTATTCTCATCTGTGGTTGCGACAACAGGCTCAATATTCACAAATCCTCTTGTGAGTATGCTCATTGCCGATGAGGCAGCACCCTTTGCTTGTGCCACTGTATCGGGTATATCCTTCGGACCTTGACAGCATCCTGCAAGAAAAACACCATCCAGAGCAGTATCTACAGGTCTCAACTTTGGATGGGCTTCCAAGAGGAAACCATCTTGTGATTTTGAAAGTTTAAGGATTTTTCTTATATCTTCTGTTTCATTTCTTGGGACAATACCTGTTCCCAGCACTACAAGGTCAGCTTCAATCTCAACTGGTTCACCAAGGATGGTATCTTCTGCTTTAACAATCAGTTTTTCACCTTTTCTATATATCTCACTTGGATTACCTCTTCTATAAATAACACCTTCCATTCTTACCCTGTCATAGAATTCTTCATATCCTTTTCCAAATGCTCTCATGTCCGTATAAAGAACAGTAACCTCGGCATTCGGTATACATTCATTGACAAGATGTGCTTGCTTTGCAATAAACATACAGCACACCCTTGAACAATATTCGTTTCCTACAGATTCATCCCTGCTACCTACACAGTGTATGAAAACAATCTGTTTTGGCACCTTTCCATCTATTACAATTTCTCCTCTGGTAGGTCCTGAAGCAGAAATCAATCTTTCAAATTCAAGACCGGTAATAACATTCTTATATTCACTGTAAGCGTATTCCTTTTTTATACTTGCATCAAAAGGATCAAACCCTGTTGCAACGATAATCGCGCCAACTTCAATTTCCTTCTTCTCTTCTTTTTGAGCAAAGTCTATTGCATCTGGTTCGCACACGTTTTCACATACCCTGCATGTTTCATTCTGAAAAAACATACATTTTTCAGAATCTATTACCGGTATGTTTGGCACCGCTTGAGGAAACGGGGTATATACGGATGGTCTTTTTGTCAAACCCATATCAAACTCTGATGGTATAGGGATAGGTTTCTCACCAGCTATCGTAGAAACATCAAATGCATCTGTTGGACAGATAAATTCGCAGGCACCACAGAGCGTACATACCTCAGAGAATTCCTCAAATGGTGTAACTATCTCCCTGCTTGCACCACGATTTTTGAACCCTATTGCTCCCACTCCCATTACATCATTACAGAATCTGACACAAAGACCGCAGAGTATACACTTCTTGTTTGCCTTATCCCTCTCCCTGAACCTTGTTTTTTCAGCACCATATTCCTTTGCCAGCTCCTGAATCTCAGGCGAGTCAGGCGCTTCTGCAAGCATCAGTTCAAGTATGGTTTTTCTTATTTTCCTCACAAGCTCGGAATTTGTTCTGACCTCACCTTCCCAGGCAGGATAGGTGCAAGCAGTATGAAACATCGATCTACCTTTCCATATTATCTCAACAATACATATGCGACAGGCACCATATGGAGTAAGAGATTTGTGATAGCAGAGGGTTGGAATGTATATGCCCAGCTCCTTAGCTACTTCAAGAACAGTCTTTTCAGGATTTGGCTCTGTCTCTATACCATCAATGATGAGTTTTTTCATTCTACTCCTTTACCACCGCATCAAACTTGCAGATTTCATAACATATCCCACATTTTATACACTTTTCTGTATCGAGGATATGAACCTCATTTTTTTCTCCCGTTATTGCCTCTACAGAACACTTCAGCTTGCAGAGACCACAGCCATTGCATTTATCCTTATCTATGCTGTAACGTATGAGAGCCTTGCAGACACCAGCAGGACATCTCTTCTCCTTTATATGGGCATCGTACTCTTCTCTGAAGTATTTAAGGGTTGTGAGAAGCGGATTTGCTGCTGTAGTGCCAAGCTGACAGAGACAACAATTTTTCATTAACCAGGCAAGGTCTTCTAATATCTCTATATCATCCTCTTTTCCCTTTCCATCACATATATCTGTAAGTATGGCATCCATCTGCCAGAGACCTTCTCTGCAAGGTGTACACTTTCCACAGGATTCATCCTTAAGGAACCCCACAAAATATCGTGCTATGTCCACCATACAGTTATCTTCATCCATTACAATCATCCCGCCAGAGCCCATCATAGAACCAACCTCTGTGAGTTTATCAAAGTCTACAGGAGTATCTATGAGGCTCTCCGGGACGCATCCACCTGAAGGTCCACCAGTCTGGACAGCCTTCAATTTCTTTCCTCCTCTTATTCCTCCACCTATGTCATAAACTATCTCCCTGAGGCTAATTCCCATAGGAACCTCAACGAGTCCAGTGTTGTTTACCTTTCCAACGAGTGAGAATATCTTTGTTCCCTTGCTTTCCTCAGTTCCAATACTTGAATACCATTTCCAACCCTTATTAATAATAAGTGGGACATTTGCCCAGGTCTCAACATTGTTGAGGGTAGTGGGCATTTCCTTTAGTCCCTTCTCAACGGTATGAACGTGCTTTGCCCTTGGTTCTCCCGGTCTTCCTTCTATTGATGTCATAAGAGCGGTGGATTCTCCACAAACAAAGGCTCCCCCTCCTCTCGCTATCTTCACATCGAAATTAAAGCCAGAACCAAGTATATTTTCACCAAGCAGTCCATATTCCCTCGCCTGTTCAAGCGCTATGGTGAAGTGTTTAACAGCCAGTGGATACTCCTGTCTCACATATATGTATCCCTCATGAGCACCAATGGCATATGCACCTATTATCATACCTTCCAGAACTGAATGAGGATTTCCCTCAAGGACAGCCCTGTCCATATATGCACCAGGATCTCCTTCATCGGCATTGCAGATAACATACTTAATATCCCCTTGAGCCCTCCTGCAACTCTCCCACTTGATTCCTGTTGGAAATCCACCTCCACCTCTTCCTCGTAAACCTGCCTTCTTAATAGTTTCTATCACAGTATCAGGAGACATACCTTCAATTACAGCAGCGAGCGCAGTATATCCTTCTTGGCTAATGTAATCAAGGATATTCTTGGGATCAATCTCTAAGTTCTTTCCGAAAATGAGAGGCATCTGCTTTTTGTAAAATGGAATATCTTCCAGTTTTTCAAACCGATTTCCTGTCGTTGGATCCTTGTAGAGTAAACGTTCAACTATACGATTGTTTTTCACAGCCTCGAGTATTTCCTGAACATCCTCTTCTTTAACCCTTACATAAGTTATTCTGTCAGGAAGTATCACCACTATCGGTTCTACTTCACAAAAACCGATGCATCCAGTAATTTTTATTTCAAACCCCACACTTAATCCCTTCGTTTTTTCAACCATTGCTTTACTAACCTCTTTAGAGCCTTTTGCCCTTCCACAAGTTCCGTTTGGAATCACAATGAACCGCTTCTTTTTCTCTTTAAGTAATTTCTCTTTCAATTCCTTTAAGTTACTAATATTGCGTATCTTACTCATAATTTTTTAAGAAACCCTCTACCTTTTCAGGGGTTACGGTAAGGTATTCTTCGTCTACCATTACCACAGGACCTATTGCACAACAGCCGAGACAGTTTACAGTTTCTAAGGTGTATTTTCGATCGGGAGTTGTCTCCCCGGCTTCAATTCCAAGCCTTCTTTCAATCTCTCCCAGGACACCTGCAGCTCCTCTGGCATAGCATGCTGTTCCCATACAGACCCGTATGGTATGGATTCCCCGTGGCTTCAGGCTGAAAACAGTATAGAAGGTTGCAACATGGTATACCCTTGATAGTGGAACACCAATCTTTAAACTTATATATTTAAGTAGGTGTTCTGGTAGATACCTGTATTGCAGGTTTATATCCTGAAGTATCTGTATCAGATTTTCCTCATTTCTTCCATACTTCTCAATTATTACACTCAGATTTTTTTTCTCTTCCTCTGTAGTTTCTGGATACTTTGGAGGTGGTTTAACTTTCGGCTCATACCTCACAGGACAGGCGGTACTGCAATCACCACAACCTGTGCATTTTCCTTCATCGATATATCTTGGGTTCTTCTTGACTGTTACCTTAAAATTGCCTACATAGCCTGAAATATCCTCCACTTCAGAGTAGGAAAGAAGTTCTATGTTTGGATGCCTTCCTACCTCAGACATCTTTGGTGTTAGTATACAGGCA
>SOIS01000105.1 GCA_004375965.1 Candidatus Cloacimonadota bacterium
TTGCAATAAGAGAAGGTGGTAAAACAGTTGGTGCAGGGGTTGTTACAAAAATTAAAGAATAGAGCGAAGGATGCGTGAAATTATAACACTCGAATGTACTGAATGTAAACATAGAAATTATACCACAACAAAGAATAAACGGAAGCATCCAGAAAGGGTTGAGTACAAAAAGTTCTGCCCTTTTTGTAGAAAGCATACAAAACATAAGGAGACTCGTTAAACAAGGTAGGTCTGTAGCTCTAACGGATAGAGCACCGGACTCCAAATCCGGGGGTTGGGGGTTCAAATCCTCCCAGACCTGCCATGTCCAGGGTTAAAAGAGTGAGTATCCCTGGAATTGGTCTCTGAATTGAAAGGGAAAACTAAATGGGACAAATAATTCAGTTCCTTAGAGAGGTAAAAATAGAACTTATAAAGGTGACTTGGCCAAAAAGAGATGAACTACTTGGTTCAACTACAGTTGTTCTTATACTTTCGCTAATACTTTCCATTTTCATTGGAATAGCAGATACAATAATAAGTAGAGTTGTAATATTCATTTTAGCAAGATAGCATTATGAAAAAGTGGTATATTGTTCATGTTTTCACAGGACAGGAGAAAAAGGTAAAAAAAATCTTGGAGGAAAGAATTGCCCTTGAAGAGAGAAAGGATGAATTTGGCTATGTTTATATTCCTATTGAACATATTGCAAAGATACGAAACAGGGAAAAGGTTATTACCGAAAAAAGAATTTACCCGGGTTATCTTGTTGTGGAGATGGAACCAAGTGATGAAAACTTTAGACTTATAAAGAATACATCAGGGGTAATGGATTTTCTTGGTAGCGACAATCCACAGTCCCTTTCAGAAGAAGAAGTAGCAAGAATGCTTGATATTATGAAAACAAAGGTTAATAGGGTCTCGAGAGAAATACCATTTCGACAGGGTGATGCGATCAGGATCATTGATGGACCATTTGTTGAATTTAATGGAGTTGTAGAGGAGGTCTATCCTGATAGAGAGAAGGTAAAGGTTGTAGTAACAATCTTTGGAAGAGCGACACCCGTTGAATTGAATTTTTTACAAATTAAACTGCTCTAATGATTAAACGAAGGCAGAAAGGCCGAAATTAGAAAAATGATACAACAGAAATTACGAAATTACGAAATTATGAAATTGTTTTTTATGTTAATAATTTCTATTTTCCAATTTTCCATTTTCGCATTTTCGGGTTTTTTTGTGAAAAGAAACGTGGAGGGTATATGGTAAAGAAACCTGTCGAAAGGATAATTAAACTACATGTTCCAGCCGGTGAAGCAACCCTTGCTCCTCCTGTTGGCCCTGCCCTTGGACAGCATTTGCAGGATCCCATGAAATTCTGTAGGGAATTCAACGAGAAAACAAAAGGTAAGGAGGGGCTTATTATACCTGTTATAATTACTGTTTATAAAAATAAAACATTTTCATTTATTACCAAAACACCTCTTGCTTCAATACTCCTTAAAAGGGCGGCAGGTTTGGCAAAGGGTTCTCCTCAGCCTAACAAGGAAAAGGTTGGAAAGGTAACAATGGAAGAAGTAAAAAAGATTGCTCAAGAGAAGATGAAGGATTTGAATGCAGATACTATTGAAAGCGCTGTAAAAATCATTGAGGGAACCGCAAGAAGTATGGGAATTGTTGTAGTTTAATGTATGGAAAAGGAAATAGTCAATGAAAAGAAGTAAAAGATATAAGGAAATAAAAGAACATGTAGATAATAAAGAATATTCTATTAGTGAAGCTATTCCTTTCTTAAAGGACAACTCAAGGGTCAAGTTTGATGAAACAGTTGAGGTTGCAGTAAGATTAGGAATTGATCCAAGAAAGTCTGACCAGATGGTTCGAGGAACTGTGTTCCTTCCTCATGGGACAGGAAAGAAGATAAAAATCCTTGTTTTTGCAATAGGTGATCAGGAAAAGAAGGCTCAAGAAGCTGGCGCAGATTATGTTGGGGGTGATGACTTGATTGAGAAAATCCAAAAAGGTTGGGCAGATTTTGACCTTGCAATATCAGTTCCAGAAATGATGGCAAAGGTGGGTAAAATAGGTAAAATCCTTGGACCAAGGGGTTTGATGCCGAACCCAAAAGTTGGAACAGTCACAAAAGATGTTACGAAGACAATTAATGATGCAAGGAAAGGAAGGATTGAATTTAGAGTAGATAAGACAGCAAATCTTCACATTCCTATTGGCAAACTATCATTTAGCTCAGAAAAAATAGAAGAGAATCTACTTGAAGTATTGAGAGAGGTAATTAAATTGAAACCTGCTACATCCAAGGGAACCTATATAAGGAGTATCTATATTACTTCGTCTATGGGGCCCAGTTTAAAAATCGACTCGCAGGAAGTTGTTAAAGCAATGCGTTAAGTAAAAAAATGGGTTAAATGGGAGTATATATGGAAAAAACAGTAGTAGCAAGAAAAAAGGAAGAAGTAAAGAAATTAACAGAGAAGCTGAAGAAAGCCGTATCTTTCTATATTGTGGATTATACAGGATTAAATGCAAATGATATGAACAGTTTGAGAAGAAGATTCAGACATAGTAAATTCGAGTATTTCGTTATTAAGAATACGATTCTGGAACGTGCAAGTGATAAATTGGGTCTTGAAGAGGTTTCAAAGGTTCTCACTGGTCCAAATGCAATCTCTATATCTTATGAAGATCCTATTGGACCGGCCAAAATTTTTAGTGATTTTTATAAAGAGAATAATCTTCCCACAGTAAAACTCTGTTATATCGAAGGGAAGTGGTTATCCTCAGATGATGTTAAGAAAATCGCAGAATTACCATCAAAGGAGATTCTGTTTGGTCAACTTTTAAATCTATTCAGTAGTCCTATCAATCGATTTGTAAGCCTCTTACGAAACACTCTCTCTAATTTTGTAAGGGTGTTGGATGAGATTAAAAGGGTAAAAGAGAAAGAAACAGAAGAAGTTAAAGGGGAGAAACAAAAAGAGGTAGAAGAAGTTAAAGAGGAGAAACAAAAAGAGGTAGAAGAAGTTAAAGAGGAGAAACAA
>SOIS01000019.1 GCA_004375965.1 Candidatus Cloacimonadota bacterium
TACTGTTCGAGATATCTGAAAACAATGATGAAGGTGCATTCAGGATGATCTTTGAAAGATACTCCGAGAGATTGTTTAACCTTATTTACAGGATGACACAACATTATGAAGATTCAAATGACCTTCTTCAGGAGGTGTTCATAAGGGTCTATAAGAATAGACAAAAGTGCTTCAGAATGAAAAATTTCAAGGGTTGGGTTTATACAGTTGCATTAAACATTGCACGGGATTATATTCGTTTACACAAGAGGAGACGTGAGCAAGTGCTTGATGAGAAAAGAGAGAGTATAGATGGCGATGATCCGTTAAAGAACTCAGAGGATGCCGAAATAAAGAGAAAGATACTCAATGCATTGAAGAAATTAAACATTAAATACAGGGCTGTTTTTACATTAAGAGATATACAGGGAATGAGTTACCAGGAGATTTCAAAAGCCCTTAACATTGAGGAGGGAACTGTAAAATCGAGACTTAACAGGGCAAGATTAAGGCTTGCCCGTGAGTTGGAGGGAAACCTTTAAGAACGAGGTGAGTACTATGAACTGCAAGAACGTAAAATCATTATATACTGCTTTTCGTGAAAAGAATCTAAATGATGTTACAAAAAATGAGGTCGTAAAGCATATTAAAGAGTGTGATAGTTGTAGAAAATTATATGAATCTCTTGACAGGATTACATCCTTTACTAACAAGTACGAAACTCTTAGACCTGAGTCGGATACAATGGAAAGAATTCTTAAAAGGATTGGAACCATTCCTCAAACAAAGAAATTATTAGGACCTCGCTGGATTATTGCCTATGCAACCTTGTTCGTTATTATCGCTGGTACTTCCTTTGGTATCTTCCATAGAATGAACGTGAAGAGGCAAATATTGGCGAAGAAAAAACAAGAGGAATTGTATAAACGCAAAAATAGGTATATTATGGACTACGGACAATTCGAAAAGGGAAATGTGATATATAGTATCCCCGGAGAGGGTAATTCTGTTAAGATGGTAGAGATAAGTTACTAAATAAAGAACAAGTAAAAAGGAAAAAGTTAAAATAAAAAAAGCAAAGGAGGTCAAGAAATGAAATTTATTGTAAGAGTTATATTCATTGCTCTCTTGATAACCAGTATCCTTTTCTCTTCTGAATTAAACAGGCTTGAAAAGGAAATAAAAAAATTGTACAGAGATGTTTCTCCATCGATTGTATCCATACACTTCGGTTCAAAGAAGGATTCCGATTTTGTAGGAACAGGCGTTGTAATTGATGGAAAGGGGCATATAGTTACAATAAAACGGTTTCTTAGTGATTATAACATCTGGGTAGAAACGGATAAAGGGGAAAAACTGGACGCAGAGCTTCTTGGTGTAGATTCGGAAACAGGAGTTGCTGTAATAAAGGTTAAGAAATCACTGAAACCTGTCAAGTTCTGTAATCCAAAAGATCTCGCACCAGGCGATCTGCTTTTTATTGTCGGCAATTCCTTTGGTTTGAAGAATGGAATATCAATAAGTGTTTTTTCTGGGAGGAGAGATGATGACGACTTTCTTCAACTGGGGAACTCTGTTCTTCCAGGAAATAGTGGTGCAGGTGTATTTAATTCAAATGGTAAACTTGCTGGTATTGTTTCCTTTACCCTTGGGACATCTATTTTTTATGGAGCTCCTGAAATTAAATCCCTACTTAAAAAAGAATTTCGTATACGTGTTTCTCCGAAATTAGAGGTCTCAAGAGGTATGGATGGTCCTGGTGTTGTCTTACCACAGAACAGGATGATGGAACTTGCCAATGAAATTATAAAGTACGGGAAAATTGAGAGGGGATGGTTAGGCGTCTTTATAAAGGATGAAAATGGAGAAATCATCGTGAGTGATCTTGTTGATGACGGTCCTGCTGAAAAATGCGGCATCAAGAAGGGTGATATTATCATTAAATATAATAAGAAGGATGTACAGGATATTCGAAATTTTATTGAAACGGTAAAAGAGACTAAACCTGGAAGAAAAGTACAGATTACAGTGAAACGAGGGAAAAAAGAG
The DNA here is from genome assembly GCA_004375965.1 of Candidatus Cloacimonadota bacterium. Lineage (GTDB taxonomy): Bacteria > Hydrothermota > E44-bin80 > E44-bin80 > E44-bin80 > SOIS01. The sequence goes on from SOIS01000019.1 coordinate 2,029, forward strand.
GTAAACATTAGTGTTACCATAGATAAAAGGCCCGAAGAAAACAAACTATACAAATTTAAAGAGATTATCCCTCCTTTAAAGTTTTTCTATGAGAAAGATGAGTTAAAGCAATTAAAAGAAGAAATTGAAAAATTGAAGAAGGAACTTGAAAAACAAAAAAAGAACTAAAAGAAAATAAGAGAATCTAATACACATAGAAAATCAAGGACTTTAGGTTTTTTTATAGGGTTGCCCCTACTCAAAAGCTCTGTATTCAGTAAAAAAAGACGGGTTGCTTTAACAAAGCAACCCGTCTTTATATCCAGTGATGTAAATGTTAGAACAGGAGTCCAATGGAAACCCTGTGGATGAGAGAAAGTCTACCCAGGTCTTCACCAGCGTAGTCTATTTTCGCTACCTGATTGCCAAAGGGTAGCATAGCACCAAAGCCGAAAGCAAAACCTTCGTGACCATTCAACTTATCATCAAAGAGATCAGGGTCGTATTTGTATCCGCCTCTCACAGCGAGCATGTTATTCCAGACATATTCCATTCCAACACAGACAATTTCCTGGCTGTCATTGGGATGTGATGCATCAAGTGCAACTGTGAAAAGGGAGGTTTCGGTTTTAAACGCATCGTAAGCAAGTCCTATCTTGAAATTCATTGGAAGAGCATAGGGGGAGGCAGACACTTCCATTGGTTGGTCTTTACCAATCCAGTCTTTTTCCTTTAGTTCAGTTTCAAGATGACCACCTGAGAAGACCAGGTCAGGTCCGAAGTTGGTTATGACAAATGCCAGCCTGAAGTTCTCGATGAACGTTGGTCTATAAAGGGTGCCAAAATCAAGCGCTATGCCATTGGCTGACATATCCCAGATATTTTGCTGAATCCATTTCATATTCATCCCGAAAGCAAACACATCTGTGAAATTCTTTGAATAACTTATTGTAGCAGCAATGTCACTGGCACCAAATGTCTCTCCCGTTCCCTCGGGTTTATAAACAGTGGTAACATCCATCTCACCCATGGTGAGTACTGTTAGTCCAAATCCAATGTTGCCAAGCATGCCCATAGGTTTTATATATGAGAAAAAGTTGTTTCTTATGTCACAAACCCATTCTACATCACTCACAAGGATTTCATTCCTTTCTACCATTGCAGCACAAGCGGGGTTCCAGTAAAGTGCAGAAGCATCATCGACAACAGCACTGAATGCACCAGCCATTGCAGGTCCCCTCGCACCAACACCAATCTTTAAAAACTGGGCACCCGCTGTTCCGAGTTTGGAAAAGGCTGCGTAGGATAGGGATGAGATAAGAAGAACCAGAACCACCAGCAATGTAATTCTCTTTATCATTTTATACCTCCATTCTGTAATTTTCATTATCTTATGATAGCAAACTTTCCTGTCTTAGTTTCTCCGTCGTTTGGCGTTGAGATATGATAGATATAGATACCACTTGATGGTCTCTGGTCGTTTTCTGTAAGAATATCCCATTTTTCGCTTCCGCCCTGTATAGCACTGGCTGGTGTTGCTTCAACCTTATGTTCAATCGTCCTGATTAGATTCCCTGCGAGTGTGTATATCCTTATAGTGCACTCATCTGGGAGATTGGTGAATCTCATTTGTCCATATTCGCTACTCACTTCCCATGCATTCCTGACAATATATGGATTCGGAACTACCTTTATATTATCAAGCTTCTTATCGCCGAAGGCGAATGGAGTGCTGTTGATTGTAAAGATATTACCTGCTGTGGGAACAACTTCACCAGAGTTATAAACCGTCCATACATCATTAGCTACTGGATGGTTACCCCAGTTCATCGGATACGCCTCGCTTCCAACAAAGTTGAAATAGTATTTTACGCCGCAGATATAGAAGTATGTCCTGGATGAGAGATTATCCGATGTTATATACTGGGAGTTTACATCGGGATTTGAGAAGCTATGAGGTCCAAAACTCCAGTTGTCGCCCCATGTGGCTCCAAACGGCACCTGAATATCGTTTGTAACATCCCAGACAGTAGCTGTCAGGGTATCAGCATTTATGGTTTTCCATGTGATTTCATAGGTAACGCCGCCTCTTAAAGCCCACATATTTTCGATACCGGCAATGACGAGGTTATCCGTATAGGAAGCTGGAGCGGTAATGGAATCGGCAGTAACAAGGATGGTTGTACTTGAAGTTGTATCTTCAATAATGGTTGTATCCGTACCTGCAACAACAACCTCTGTAGAAACAAATGTCTGGGTTGAATCTGCATAATGGATGCTAATAGAACCTGAGTATTCAACGCCGTCAAATAGTGGTGATACGAAGTCTCCTGCCAAATTAACTGCATACAGGGAGTCGTATTTTGTTGTTGTGGTTATTGTATCACCGCTTGTATCAACGGTTACAGATTCTGTTGCTGATACAAATGTGGGGGCTACTTCTACAAAGGCATCGATATCTGAAAGTATGGCAGTTGCAGGATCAGACAGATTGTAAATATCGTAGTTATAGACAGGTAAGTCATCACTTCCCATCTTTATAGTCTGCCAATCGACATCGTATGAATCTCCTATCACCATTATACCGCCTTTTGGTGTTGCATAAGCAGTAACGGCCTGAGTAGCACCAGCTGTCTGCGTGACGTTTGCGTCTGGATTGACGATTACATTTCCGAAGTCTGACCGGGGAACTACAACTACATCAGCCTTTCCGCTCTCTAATGAAATGAATACTGTATCTCCAAGTTGTCCAGATGTATTGTAATCGAATGCTGTTACTCCATAGTAGTACTCGAAACCGTTGTAGACACCAACTGAATCGACATATGAATATTGCATTCCCTCGTCTGCTCCATTCTCCGTTCCATCAGGTAGGAGTTTGATGCCATTCTTTTTATCAAATTCCGCTATATCTTGCCATTCTCCCGTTATACCTAATTTTCTCCAGACTCTGTAACCCTCAACATCATATTCTCTATAGTATGGATCACCTACTGCTTGCATAGCGGGATAGTATACGTCAGGTGTCTTTTCAGCAGTGTTATCCCAGCATACAGTAACCTTCTGGTCGCCTGGAATTAGAGCGGTAATTGAAGGAGGAGGAGATGGTGGTCCTGGTGATGCCCAATCTAGGTCGTAGAGCTGTTTCGATGCATCAGCTTGTTGTAGTAGAAAAGGTAAACCTCCTGTATTACCGTTTGAGAACATCATTGCCAGGATAATTGTATCGGCTTCACCAGGTGCAAGTGTAAATGGTCCCGCAGACATTGCCATTCTCTTATCAGAAGGGTCTGTATCGAGACTGTCACCAAAGGGATTATAGGGTGGGTTTGGAATATTTTTGAAGTCATATCCTGCCATACAAAGGTATCGCTCGAAGTCGTTTTCGCAATCTACATCCCTTGTAAACTTCTTAAATGACGTTAAAGGGATACGCTCACCTGGATAGATTATAGTATCGGGATTTGCGGGATCCTGTCCTACCCTCACAGTATCATCTGCTATTGGTCCTTGAAGGAACCTGTAACCCATATAGTAAGGCGGTAAGGCATCCCAACCTGCTTCCTGAGTCATTGAAGATGTGTAACCAAGGCTTCTTCCCCTGTCAAGTCCAACAAGGTCATCGTCTGCAAACCCTATATCCAGGTCACCTGCAATGCCGACGTACATATGCTTGATTGTGTCAGTTCCTGTATTCTCAATAAAGTATTCTAAGAATAGCATGTTCTCAAGCAGTGCCTGTGTCCAGGCAAAGGTATGTCGTACAACGGTAAGGTCCAAGGTTGTGGTATCAGGGAGAACCTGTCTAGTTTTTTCATAGCTGTTGAAAAGGCACCAGGAATCCTCGTCACCAAGAACCATCTTCTCTCCAAGGGAGTCAACATATGGCCATACAGCAAAATCTTCCGGATTTGAACTCACATAGAGCTTGTCCTCTGGATGGCTCATTGGGTTGTTGAGATGGTCTGCATTGTGCTCCCATGGACCCGGCATGAATTCGTCTCCAGATCCAACGGTATTGTATCCGTTGACACAAATAGAATCGATTCCGAGAACACCAGCAACCCAGAGACCTGCTCCAAAGATATATGCATTCGCACTCCCTTTGGGCCACCAACATCCTGCTGTATGTGCAGGACTCTGTCCATGTTCTCCGTAGTTGTTAATGTAGATTTCTACTTGGTTAATTTCTAACTTCACCAGTTCGTGTAACCTCTGTCCCCCCGATGTCTTTTTGTACGAAAAACCACTTGTTGCGAACAGCAGAAGGAGAGAACAAGAGAGTATTGTTACCAAGAGAAACTTCCCTGTTTTTTGGCTCATCATCATAGCCTCCGTTTTTAATTTTGAGTTTTTAGGTTAAAAACTTAAACTGATTCCGACTCGGATCTTCCTCGGATCTCCATAAAAGTATGGACTATTAAGGTAATCTTGATACGACAGTTTATAAGATTCATACCATTCATCCTTCGTGATCTCGTCGTTATTGTTGAAGTCTCTTCTTTCATCATAAGTACTGTGACCTTTTGGAACTACATCCCCTACATCTGATGGCCAGGTAGAGGAGATGTATCCATCAAATGTTGAGAGTTTCATGTTGTCATCGGTCTTTCCTGTCTCTGGAAAGGCTTTGATGATGTTCCTTGTGTTAAAGATATTTGTTATCTCAGCAAAGATCGCATATTTGAAGTTCCACTGTTTGAAATCCTTCCTGATCTTCAGGTCTGTTGCCCAGGTCCAGGGTAGCCTTTCTGCATTGGTTTCACCTACAATCAATTGTGATGTGTTTTTCTTTGTATATGGTAGACCACTTGAAATGCTTGTCAGTGTATTGATATTGAGGTTTTGTAAGGGATAGATGGTGCCAAGTATTGGTCCTGCTTGATCAGGAATTGCAAGGTTTAACTCTGCGGAAAACATATGTCTCTGGTCAAATTCGAGTGGATAATCTGCTTTCGGGAAAGGAACAGGTTCGCCTGTGACAGGGTCAATCGGAGTGTTTGCAACATAGTCATAATATGCAATCAGCTCATCAGAGCTCGTTCCTTTTGCTTGAGATAGGGTGTAATTAATATTGGTAGAAAGATATTCTGTCGCCCTCTGTGCAAATGTGAATTCTGCTCCCTTTACATTACCGTAGTCTTCAGTGTAGAACTGAGTGTATTGTCTTGGAAGAGATGGAACAAATCGAACGGTAGTCAGTTCATAGAGGTCTTTATAGTAGAAATTAATGAAGATTGCTGCATCGGGTGTAAATGCATGTGCAAGACCAATTTCATATGCTGTAGTTTGCTGTGCATTTAAGTCTGGATTTCCAACTCTTGTCCAGGCACCTCTTGCTGTTGCAAGATCGGTATTAATGTTATCATACAGTCGTAACAATCTGGGGATCTGGAAGAATTGTCCATAAGAGACATGGAGTTTTGTTCTCTCGGTAACAGGGAATGAAACACCAAGTCTGGGACTTATCTTGTACTTAGGTTTTGCATCTACCTTCCCCGCCTCTGTGTTAGTCGGGTCGATGTATTTCTGTGCTTTTGTGTCAAGATAGTCAAAACGCATACCGACATTTACAATGAATCCAGGATATTCAATTTTATCCTGAACATAGAGGGCACCCTGTATGGGCTCGTAATCATAGACGTCAAAATAGAGGCATAATATGAGAGAATCTAGCTCACGAGCCTGGTCACTGTCTGTAATATATTGACCAAGGTATCGTTCCGCAGTGTGGGTTTTCCCCTCAAAACCAGCCTTTATCTGGTGGTGTTCGGTTATCTGACTTGTGATATCAACCTTACCATCGATATAGCTGGTTGTCCTTGTATTCCAATATCCACTCCCTCCCAGTCCAAAGTTAAAGTTGTTTCCCGACTGTCCTCCAACGCCCCAGGGATAATAGTAGTTTCCTTCCGCATCCTTTGCGTAGAAATCCAAACTATCATGTTCAGGAGTTCTCATTCCCGGGCTGGTAACTTCATCTATGTCGTAGTTCGTCCAATGTAATAATTTCATCTCCTCCCAAAAGCTCCGTTCATCTTCGAAAATCGCATCCCGAATTGCATCCATTAGTTCAGTTTTGAAGTAAGCAAGGTTTACCGTATAGAATGTGGATTTATTGAGCACATGGTTGAATGTAAAGTGCCCCTGTGATGCTTTTCTAACGGCAGCTGCTTTTTCAAAAGGAGGTTTGTATTTGTCATCCTGTTCACTCCACTGGCTCTCTCCAGGAGTCCCCCATGAATTACAGTATTGTCCCCACTGTTCTCGGGTATTAAAACCACTTAATGCGACCTTCATCGTTGGGGTTATCTGATACGATAGTTTACCACTGAGGGAGTAGTATTCCCTGTCTGAGTTCGAGAGTGGAAAATAATAGGAATTTTGGTGGTCTCTCATGGTTCCTTCTGAAGACAGAAAATAGGAAAGTCCTTTCATACCAGGGACAGGTCCGCCGAAGTTCAGTTCTACTCTGTGGAATCCTTCGTAGAGGTCGCCTCCCGAAGGACCGACTTCATACTCTTTGTTTGACGTGACGGTGTATTTATCGTCTGTCTTGAAAGGAAAATCTGTTGTATATCTAAAAAGACCTTCTGTTTTTCTACCCTCTTTAGTTACAAGATTTATAATTCCACTCATCGCTTGTCCGTATTCTGCATTGAAACCACCTGTCTGAACAACAACCTCTTTAATGGCACCCATATTGAGCTGTGCACCTGCATCTCCTGTAATGGCATCATTGATGGACATTCCGTCAACCATGTAGACGATCTCATCCGCTCTTCCACCCCTGATATGAAGACCATCGGTCAGGCTACTTGCACCACCTTCAGACATCATTACACCCGCCTGTTCGGTGATTATGTCGTTATAGTCATGTGACATTCTTCTATCAATATCTTCCGTTGTTATAAAATGGGTGGTTGCTGTCACATCCTTTTGAATCATTGGTCTCTTTGCGATAACGGTGATACCAGCGACCTTTACAACAGTCGGTTCGAGATCAAAATTGACTGTGGTCGTGAAATCCTGGATTGACTTGACACCAGTCTTTGTTACAGGTTTATATCCAATCATTGTCGCTGTAAGGTTGTAGGTTCCAACGGGAATATTGATTATAAAGTAGGTACCGTTCACATTTGTTGCACCCCCCATTGCTGTTCCTTCAATAACGACATTCACACCGGGGAGTGGCTCTCCTGTATTTGAATCAACTATCCTTCCGCTAAATTTGCCTGTAACTCCGGCAAAAGCGGTTGAGATAGAGAAGATTAGAAGGAGAGTAATTAAGAGCGGTATCTTTGTAAATCTTTTTTCTTTGTTTTTCATTACTCGCTCCTTTCGTTGAGTTTCTGTTATCTCACTATCAAAAGTTTCTTTGTTGCTCTGTAATTACCTGCGGTGAGTCTATAGAAATAGACACCCTGAGCAACTCTCTTGTTATTTTTATCAAGACCATCCCAGAAAACAGTCTTGTATCCAGGTTCTTCATTGCTATTCACAAGCGTCCTGACAAGCTGTCCTGCTGTATTATAAATTCTCAACGATACATGTGTCTTTCTCGGAATTGAATAAAGGATGTTTGTTCTTCTACTAAATGGATTTGGTCTATTCTGGGAAAGACCAAAAACCTTAGGCATAGAAGTAACTTCTTTATCATCTGATGAGAACTTAACCTTTGTTCCGAACCAGGAAAGT
>SOIS01000102.1 GCA_004375965.1 Candidatus Cloacimonadota bacterium
AAATGGCATATTACGGGGTTAAAAGGTACGGCTACTAAAAAAATACTATTTATGAAATGAAAAAGATTTTTCCTTTTTGTATCATTTTAATCATTCTACTCATCTACTTTTTATATACAAAAAGAAGAACCATGCATCCCGTTGAGGAAACATTTATTTACTTCGATACATTTGTGAAGTTGAAATTCTATCCAGAAAGGGAAATGGCTACAAAAAGAATTATAGAAAAAGTAAAAAGGGAACTTGAGAGAATCGACAGTCTTTACGGCTATGAAAAATGTAGCTTCACCAATAAACTATCGAAGAATAAGGACAAAATGAAAATCACAGGAGAAGAATGTTTTATTCTCAGAAAAAGTAAGTATCTATCAGAAATAACTGATGGGGCATTTGATATAACAGTTGGATTGCTCGAAAATATCTGGGGTTTCAGAGAAGATAAACCACATCTTCCAGATAAAGTAGAAATTACTGATGCACTCTCAAAGATAGGATACAAAAATATTATACTCAAGGATAGTACTGCTTCACTTAAAAAAGAAGGTATGGTTATTGATCTCGGTGGTGTTTCAAAGGGGTACGCTGTGGATAGGGCAGTAGAGTTACTAAAGAAAGAAGGGGTAAAGTCAGGAATTGTCGACGCAGGAGGTGACCTCAAGGTCTTTGGAAAGAAACCTGACGGAAGAAAATGGTTAATTGGGATAAGAGACCCGGAGAAACCGGGTGCTATTATAAAAAGGATTTCAATTGATCAAGGTGCAGTTGCTACATCAGGAAATTATGAACGGTACTTTATCAGGGATGGTAAAAGATACCATCACATAATGAACCCCAAAACTGGTTATCCTGCAACAAGCTGCGTAAGTGTAACCATCATAGCAAAAGAGGCAATGATTTCAGATGCACTTGCAACAGGGATATTTGTTCTTGGACCAGTGAAAGGAATGATTCTTATAGAAAAACTTGCAGATGTAGAAGGAATTATAATGTATAAAGAGAATGAGAGTCTTAAAATAATTACGTCAAAGGGGGTGGAACTAAGATGAAAGAAGCAATGTATTATGAGAAACTAAAAGATGGTAAGGTCCGTTGTAATCTCTGCTTCCATAAATGTCTTCTGACCACAGGAAAAACAGGGCTCTGTCTCGGAAGAAAGAATATTGAAGGAAAGCTTTATGCGATAAACTACGGAAGGACCACCTCACTTGGCATGGATCCTATTGAAAAAAAACCCCTTTACCATTTCTTCCCCGGTAAGGAAATACTCTCTATAGCGCCGAATGGCTGTAACCTACAGTGTCCTTTCTGTCAGAATGCAGAAATTTCTCAGACGAAGATAACCACAAGAGAAATTACCCCGGAAGATTTGATTTCTTTATGTAAGAGGTATAACTCAATAGGTGTTGCATACACATATTCAGAGCCACTTATATGGTATGAATTTCTAATCGACGCAGGAACGTCAGTAAAAAATGCTGGATTCAAAAATGTCCTTGTAACAAATGGGATAATAGAAGAGGAGCCTCTTAAGCAGCTCCTTCCTCTAATTGATGCTCTAAATATTGACCTCAAATCTATCAGGGAGGATTTCTATAGAAAGATAGTAAAGGGTGACCTATCCTCTGTTATGAGGACAATTAACATGGCACACAAGATAAGCCATATTGAACTTACAAACCTCATTATAACAGATCTAAACGATAGTGATGAGGATATTGAGGACTTGGTAGATTGGGTTTCTAACCTTGATATATCCATTCCGCTGCATTTTTCAAGATACTTCCCCCACTATAAAATGAACAATCCTCCAACACCACAAGAGAGACTCGAGTTTGCTTATCGAAAGGCAAAGGAGAAGCTTGACTATGTGTATGTAGGAAACATCTATATCCCCGATACAAACAATACATACTGTCCGAAATGTGGAAATCTGCTCATAGAAAGGAACGCATATTATGGTGCATCCATAGCAAGCTTGAATGGGAGAAAATGCAATAATTGTGGAAAAGAAATAAACATTGTTTTGTAGAAAGAAAGATGTCATTGCGTAATAATAAATACTGTTAAAATGCAAAACCCGTATAAAATCCGTCTTCGTCCCGGAGATATTATTCTTATCCTTATTCTATTTTCATTATCAATTGCTGGATTTATCTTTCAAAAGGAAATTGCTCCGGGAGGAAGGTTATATTTAATTGAGATGGACGGAAAAACCCTCTACAGGCTGCCGTTATCTTCTGATACACTGATAACACTTGAAACGAGAACTGGTAGTATAAGTATACGAACAAAGAGCGGCAGGGTTTGTGTTTCCGAATCGAGTTGCCCATTAAAGATATGTGTAAAAACAGGCTGGATAAAAAGGCCTGGTGAAGCCATCATCTGTGTTCCTAATAGAATGGTAGTCAGGATAGAAGGAGAAAAAAGAAAGAACGTTGATGCAATTACAGAGTAGAAAAATTGCTGAGATATCGATTTTTAGTGCGGCTGCTGTTGTTATCTATGTGGTAGAAACATTCATTCCAAGACCTCTTCCCTGGATGAGGTTTGGTTTCGGGAATATTATTGTCCTTCTCAGTCTTTACCTTCTCGGTTTTAGAGCTGGTCTAATCGTTGCAGGACTTAAATCCATTTTAGGCGCATTGGTTGTTGGAAGTCTTTTCACTCCCTCATTTCTTTTCTCTATATCAGGTGGTCTAATCAGTCTTATAGTTATGGCACTCATCCTTACTGCTATTCCCAGAGTCTTTTCTCCTCTTGGTATCTCACTGTGGGGAGCACTTACACATAACCTTACTCAACTCTTCATCGCATCTCTGCTCTTTATCGGAAGGGTCGAGGTACTACATCTCCTTCCATTCTTTATCATCCTTTCTGTTATAACAGGCTCAATAACAGGAACCATCTCTCTTCTGGTATTAAAAAGAGTCTCCATAAAAGACCATCTTAAAATGCAGACTTCGGCTTGAACCTTCGGTTAGCTCCCCTCAGTTCCAAATTCCCGATTC
>SOIS01000224.1 GCA_004375965.1 Candidatus Cloacimonadota bacterium
TCATAAAAATTTACTTGTAAATTTTTTCTTCCTCTACCTCATTGACTGAAATGGCAAAATCCGGACATCGGTATTCACATAGATAACAACCGAGACATTGAGATTCATCTGATACGTGTACCTTGAAATCATCATCAATGTATAGTATCTTTGGAGGGCAATAGTTAACACAGAGGGCACATCCCTTACACCATTTTTTATCTATCGTTATCTTAAATTTTTTCTTCATTTATAGTTTCTCTTTTAATAATTTTACCACCTCTTCGGGTTCCTTTGCAACAGCGACACCAACAGATTCGAATGCCTTTATTTTTTCTGCTGCTGTTCCTGTTCCTCCAGAAACAATAGCACCTGCATGCCCCATCCTTTTCCCTGGAGGCGCAGTAAGTCCTGCAATGAAACTAACTACAGGCTTCTTAAAATTCTCCTTTATATAAACTGCTGCTTCTTCCTCGTCACTTCCGCCAATCTCACCAATAAGAACGACTCCCTTTGTTTGCTCATCCTTACTGAAGAGTTCAAGACAATCTATGAATTTCAATCCAATAATAGGATCTCCTCCAATTCCAAGACAGGTGGATTCCCCGAGTTCAGCATTAGTGAGATGGTTAACAATCTCATAGGTGAGCGTACCACTTCTTGAGATAACACCAATCAACCCTTGCTTGAATATCTGCCCTGGAAGTATCCCTACCTTGCTTTTTCCTGGCGAGATAATTCCAGGACTGTTGGGTCCAATTAGATCGGATCCCTTCTCATCAAGGAAAGCAACAACTTTCACCATATCGAGTGCTGGTATACCTTCAGAGACTGCAACTATTAGTCTGATACCTGCATCACCTGCCTCATATATCGCATCAATCGCAAATTTTGCAGGAACAAAAAGAATCGATGTATTTGCACCGGTTTGTTCAACAGCCTCTTTAACCGTGTTAAAAACAGGAACACCTTCTACCTGTTCTCCACCCTTTCCTGGTGTTACACCTGCAACGACATGGGTTCCATATTCAAGCATTTGTTTTGTGTGGAAGGAACCATCTCTTCCTGTAATGCCCTGGACAGCCAACTTTGTGGATTTATCTATTAGGATACTCACGTTTTCCTCCTATTTTCCAGCAATCTCGATGGATTTCTTTGCACCATCAGCCATTGATGCAGCAGTAATCAGTTCTGTCTGGCTGAGTATCTTTTTTGCTTCATCTTCATTTGTGCCGGCAAGTTTGATTACTATCGGAAGATTAATCGTTAACTTAGAAAGTGCTTCCACGATACCATTTGCAACATCGTCGCACCTTGTAATACCGCCAAAGATATTGAAGAATATTGATTTTACATTTTTATCAGATATGAGTATATTGAGCGCGTTCACAACCTTTTCCGGACTTGAACTCCCTCCTATGTCAAGGAAGTTTGCTGGTTCACCTCCATATTTCTTTATGAGGTCCATTGTCGCCATTGCAAGCCCGGCGCCGTTTACTACACATCCTATGTTTCCGTCAAGTTTTATGTAAGAGAGTCCTTTTGATTTTGCATCAAGTTCCTTTTTCTCTGCTTCTGTTACATCTCTCATCTCTTCGATATCAGGATGCCTTACCAGAGCATTATCATCTATGTTTATCTTTGCATCGACTGCCCAGATCTCACCATCTGGTGTAACTACAAAAGGATTTATCTCAGAAAGTGAGGCATCAACAGAGATAAATGCTTTATAGAGTTTTAGTATAACATCAGCTGCTTTTCTCACAAGTTTAATATCATTGTATAGCTTTAATGCAAGTTCCATTGCCTGATGAGGAAGTAATCCGTAGAATGGATCAATGACAAACTTATGTATCTTCTCAGGCGTTTCTCTTGCCACTTCCTCAATATCTATTCCTCCTGCAGCACTTACCATAACAAGCGGTTTCTTGCTCCTTCTGTCAACGATGTAACCGATGTATGCTTCATCCTTTATATCGATAGCCTTAGTAATAAGTACCTTCTTCACAGTAAGTCCTTTTATATCCAAACCAAGTATCTTTGATGCTGCTTCTTTTGCCTCTCCCGGTGTTTTTACGAGTTTTACACCACCTGCTTTTCCTCTACCACCTACATGTACTTGCGCCTTCACAACAAGAGGGGAACCCAGCTCATTTGCAATCTTCTCTGCCTCTTCAGGGGTTGTTGCCACTTTACCATCAGGCACAGGGATACCGAACCTCTTAAAGATCTCCTTTGCCTGATATTCATGAATCTTCATTTCTACAACCTCCTTATATTGTCATTAGTTATACGTCATTGAGTCATTGGTTAATTTTTCTTCTATCCTGTACTATTGTATGTTTCATTTGTCATTGCGAGAAGGCTTTCATAGTCTCTGTCGAAGCAATCTCCTAATTCCAGCCAAAGACTAAATTCCAATGCAAAGTGTTAACTTCCAGAATACAGTGCTAACTTCCGTTCCAAAGGAGCCAATTCCAGTTGTATAACAACTAACCACTTAATATAAGAAATATTTCGCAATGTCAAGGAAAAAAACAATAGAGAAGAAAGGGAATTATTAAAGGATTATCTTCTTAGTATAAATGTTTTTAGATTGCTTGACCTTTATAAAATATATTTCCGAGAACTATATATACAAGTATATTATTTTCTTCTGAAGGTGAATCTCCTACATTCCTTCCTGTCTGATATTATTATAATTTTTTTGGTGGTTTTATTATAGTTGAGCCTGCTCTTCGTTTCGTCTTTCTTTTCCTTGGGAAGAGAAGCTGTGTTTAATGTGTCTTGTGACTAACGTTTTCTGATGTAATTTTTTATATGGTGAATCCCTTTATTAACAGGTGGGGCATTGGGTTTGTGACTTGTATCAAGAAAGAAAGGAATGTTTTCAGGGAAATATTCAAAAAGAAGATTGATGTTTGCAGGTTCATTCTCGAATGATGCAACAACCGTTCCAAGTTTTTTTATATAACTTAGAGTTTTTTTCTTGAAAGTATAAGTCTTCATAAACCTTTCGGGTTTCATTATAAGCTCTGTTCCATAAACACCTATTGGAAATCCGTTTTTCTGTAACGCAGCGACAGACCCTATAAGTGTCCCGGGAGCATCTCTCCCGGTAAGGTAAATAATAAGTGCACCTGAATCACTCAGTTCATTTACAAATTCCACAGACCCGGGGACTGGCTTGTCGTATTTCAGATATTCCCCATTGAAGAATTTTTTTCTCCAGGAATCTATCATCTCTTTTAGTAATGTAGAATCTTTTATTCCAGCATCTATAAGGCTCTCTCTCACTTTGTATTTCATCGTATGTGCATCAATCATTTCTACCTTCAGTTTTAATAGACTGTTGCCAGTCGTTTCCGCAAATTCAAGGAATATCCTTTTTGACCTGGGACCGCTGTCAAAAAGCGTTCCGTCAAGGTCAAAGATAACGACAGGAAGTTCCCCTGAATTTTTTGTCTCGGTTACTCTCTTTACAACATCCAGGAGTATTTCGTTTGAATGCAGGCAGGAAGAAGAGAGTAAAAGAATAACCAGAATACGAAAAATCTTATTTATCCTATTTTTTCTTTGTTTCATAATTCCATTATAGCAAAATGTACCTGTGTTTTCAAGTAAAAAAGTTTGTCATTTCGACCCCGCAATTTCTCAGAAAGGACGAAGTACCCATATTTTCAACGAAGCAATTTCCTATAACGAATGGCATTTATTCCTAATGCTTCCTCTCCTATGGAAGCGTTTTTATACCTTAGTTTTCCTCTCCCTCGACGGGAGAGGATTCACCCCGTGTAATACAAAGCTTTTGAGTAATATGTTATTACACAGGGTTTACCCAATACCAACGTTAACATGTTGGTATAGGGGTTATTCTTTCTTCTTGACATTTCTGAATTAAGATGATAGATTTTGGAAGGTTATAAAATGACGATAAATGTTGCTGTTATTACAGTAAGTGATAGGTCATACAGGGGAGAAAGAGAGGACAGAAGTGGCAAACTTCTTTCGGAGATTGTCGAACAGAAGCTCGGAAATGTGCTTGCCTACAAGGTTATTCCTGATGAGATAGAAATGATTAAGAGAGAAATCCTTCGTTGCGTGGATGAGCTGAAAGCAGATATCGTTATAACGACAGGTGGTACTGGTATCAGTGAACGGGATGTAACGCCGGATGCAACAGGTGAATTACTGGAAAAGGAGATGCCTGGAATATCTGAAATTGTAAGAATAAAGGGATACGAACATACTCCAATGTCACTGCTTTCACGGGCAAAGGCAGGAGTCAGGGGAAAAAGTATAATAGTCAATCTGCCAGGTAGTCCCAAAGCTGTAGAGGAATCCCTTGATTATATAATTCCAGCCCTAAAACATGGTATTGAAGTCCTGAACGGGTTGAGTAAAGAGTAAGGTGTAATGTCAGCTGAAGAGAATCAAGAACAGAAGGAAGAGAAGGAAGACCAGAAAAAAGAAAAAAAGATGGGTCTTCTTGACCATCTCGAGGAGCTTCGGAAGAGGATTATCTACTCGATAGCTACGGTAATTATCTGTGCAATAATCGGGTACATAGTCTCTCCGCATGTATTAAAGTTTCTCACTGAGCCGGTTGATAACCTGGTTTTTCTTGCTCCGACAGAGGCTTTTATTACAAAATTGAAGGTTTCGCTTATCTGTGGTCTATTCATTGCCCTACCAGTCATCTTTTATCATTTCTGGAAATTTGTAAAGCCCGCGCTGTATGCTCACGAGCGAAAGTATCTGATGATGGCTGTTTTCTTCTCGTCCTTTTTCTTTTTCTCAGGTGCTGCTTTTGCCAACTTCGTTGTTCTACCGGTCGGTTTGCGGTTCCTCCTGAGTTTTCAGACTGAAAAATTGCAGGCAACGCTCTCTATCTCGAACTACATAACATTCATAACAAAGATACTTTTTGCATTCGGTATCATATTTCAACTGCCTGTTGCATCTTTTTTCCTTACAAAGATGAAGATATTGAAACCGCGATTCCTGAGAAAAAGCAGAAAGATTGCAATTGTATTAATTTTCATTGCAGCTGCGGTGCTAACGCCACCTGATGTTTTCACTCAACTTTTAATGGCTGGACCTTTGATACTTCTTTTTGAAATCAGTATATGGGTATCAGTTTTTGCATCAAGAAAAAAGGTTCAAACTACAGAAAACACAAAGAACATTAAAAAATAGATTGAAATTGATATCATTGCGAGCCTCACGAAAGTAGTGGAGTAGCGGAACTTGTTTCGTGCAAAAAAGTTTGCCAATTGTAATAAGCCACGAAAGTCTGAGATTGCTTCGCATAAGATGAGCAAGGAGAAAAACTCGCAATGACACGACTATTCATTTTTTTGAAACCAATTTAAGAAAACTTCGTATAACTGTTTGAAGAGAAGAAAACGTTGAAAGATGATATTTATTGGATAAGGAGAGTAAAAAATGGTAAGAAGAATGATTTCAGCCCGCTTGTTAAGAGATACAAAGATGTCATATTTTATTTTATCCTTAGGATGGTTCAAAACGAAGAGGATGCCGTGGATTTAACACAGGAGAGTTTTATAAAGGCATATAATAATTTAAGCAATTTTAAAGAGAAATACTCTTTTAAGAACTGGCTTTTTACCATTGCTTCGCATCATACAATCGACTTCTTGCGAAAGAGGAAGCAAATGAGAGAGATTGATTTATTAGAAATAGACACTGATGAGCCGTATGTTTCACCGATTGACACGCTAATTAAGGATGAGAGGATGCAAAAATTGTCTGAAGAGATAGACCTCCTGCCGGAAAATTATCGTATGGTTATTCTCTTGAAGCACGAGGAGAGCCTGAAAATAGAAGAGATTGCAGAGATAATGAAAATCCCACCTGGGACAGTAAAGGTTTGGCTGTACAGGGCAAGGGCACAACTCCGCAAAAAACTCCTAAAAAAAGATGAAGAAAATATCGTATAAAGATATTGAGAATTTTCTCGATGGAGAAAAGTCTTCTCTTAAAAAGGAAGAGATAAAAGAGGACAAAAGGTTTAAGGAGACCCTTGAGCTCTTTACCATGCTTAAAAACCTGCCGGGTAAACCAGCACCACGCAATTTCGAAAGGAACCTCTACAGAAGGCTTGGAATTTTCTATTTCCCGGTTTATAAAAAGGTTCTCTCCTTTGCGGGTTTGTCTGTTTTTGCAGCAACAGTTTATCTTTCAGCTCGTGGATTGCTTTATTTCATTATCGGAAAAATTAATCTTGCAAGGATTCCGCATCAACTTTCACTCATATATTCGAGAATTATGCAGCTTATCAGTCTCATCAAAGCAGGAAACCATCTGAAAAATATATATTTAGCCTTTACCAATCCTTTACTACTCCTTACCCTTGCATTCGTATCATCAATTTTAATGCTAATTCTTATAGGATTATCACGGGAAGTGAAAAAGAAAGCAGTACTGCTAAGTAGGTTTTAACTATAAAAAGAAAGGAGCGAAATGATGAGAAACTTTAGAACAATTATTATGTGTGTTCTCGTCCTCTCAATTACCTCTTTCCTATTCTCACAAACGGTTGCTCCGGATGTTATGGAGGATATCGAGGATATCGTTGAAATAGAAAGGGAGGAAAGCGCTGGCATAGGAGGTATATCCATTGAAACCGATGAAGACGAAATTGTAAAATTAGGTGAGGATCTTACTATTTTCCCTGAAGACACAATTGCCGGTGATGCTGTTGTTATTGGTGGAAATCTTTCCGTTCACGGTTTTGTCGAAGGAGATGCAGTGTGTATAGGCGGAAATCTTCTAATCTCGGGAACCGTGCTTGGCGATGCAACTGTAATAGGAGGTAATGCAAATGTTGAAAGTACTGCAATAATAGAGGGTGATCTTGTCTCTGTGGGAGGTAGGGTTTCTCGTGAGAAAGGTTCAACAGTAAAGGGTGAAGTCACGAGCATATCTCTTCCCATTCTCCGTTCTGTCCTGCCGTTTGCTTTTAAATTTATCATGCCTAGTAAACCTCGTATTCCCTACCGACCCTTTGTAAGTCCTTTCACCAAAAGAATGATGGGGTTTAGCATCTATATGGTGAAAATTATTGCCCTTGTGGTCTTCATTCTCCTGATTCTGCTCTTTTTTCAGGGTGGGGTTGATAGGGTCTCTGATGCAATTGAGAGTCACTTCTGGAAGGCAGCTCTTGCCGGTTTTATAGGTCTGATACTTATTGTTCCCCTTATTATTCTACTTGCTGTACTTATAATAGGTATTCCTCTCATTCCACTATTTGGGATTGCCGTTGTAGCTGCGATGATATTTGGATACGCCTGTATTACCTATACTATTGGAAGGATTGCTGCTGAAAAGAAAGGGTGGAAGGACAAATCACCTTACATTCTTGCCCTTATTGGTCTTGTGGTTATTGAAATCGTCGCATTTCTTGGAAACTTGATCATACTTCCTGGTGGTATATTTGCAGTTGTAGGTGGTGTACTAAAGGTACTCGGGTTTATAATTAGTTATATTGCCTGGCTAATTGGGTTTGGTGGTGTTATTCTGACACGGTTTGGTGTCAAAAAATTTGGAAAATAACCGTAATGTAATCCGTATAAGTATTGTAGGGGCGGACCTGTATGTCCGCCCTTTTCACATTATCCTGTATTATTTTTTTGTTTTCAGGTAACTATCAAACCATTCGAGGATTTTCTTTAATCTATGAATTCTTCTATCCGGTCTTCCAATCCTTGAAAGACCATGCGATTCTTCTGGATATCTTAAGAATTTTACCTTCCTTTTTTGCAATTTAAGTGCAATATAGAGTTGTTCTGCCTGTTCAATAGGTGTTCTCATATCATTCTCGCTATGTATGATGAGAAGAGGTGTCTTTATCTTTTTTACGAACTTCAAAGGCGACATCCTCCAGTAATGATCGAGATTCTTCCACCAGGGTCCTCCGAATTCCCTTGGCATCATGAATCCACCATCAGATGTACCTGTCATACTTATAAGGTTACTGACGCATCTCTGTGTGCAGGCAGCCCTAAATATATCTGTATGTCCAATAATCCAGTTGGTCATAAATCCACCGTAGCTTCCTCCTATTACACCCATCCGTTTCTTATCTATATATCTTTTTCTCGAGAGTATATCGACAGCGTTCATAATGTCCTTATTATCAGGAACTCCCCAATTATTTACAAGTGCTTTTGCAAATTTCTCACCGTATCCCTGGCTGCCATGTGGATTTGAATAAAAGACAATGTAACCCGAGCCTGCAAGCATCTGGAATTCATGGAAGAACGAGTTTGCATACTGGGCATGGGGACCCCCATGAACCTCAACTACAAGAGGATATTTTCTATTTTTTCTGAAATTGGGTGGTTTCAAAATCCAGCCATGAACAGTATCTCCCTTTGCACCTTTGAATGAAAACTTCTCTGGTTTAGATATTCTCAATCGTTTCAAGAGCTGCTCATTTGGATTAATGATAAATTCCATTTTCCCCCTACTCCTCTCCATAACAGAGATATTTGCTGGAGAGGTAGGGTGAGAATAAGTAAATACTATTTTGTCAGTTTCTCTGTTATAGGAATAGTTAAAGATCTGGATATCCCTCTCTGTAATCTTTTTTATCTTACGACTTTTTATGTCTATATTAAAAAGATGATGGTTTCCTTCATCAGAAGCGCCGAATAGTATCTCCTTTCCATCCTTGGTCCAGGAAGGTGCTAAGGAACCAAAGGTTTCACCAATATCATCCACACAGACATTCATGACAGTCCTGTCAAAATCCTTTGTAAGTTTTTGTGCCTTCCCTCTACGTAAGGGAACAATCCAGAGGTGCTGGTTTAATGCTCCTGTATAGTCTTTGAAATGTTCATTTCCTATGTATGCAATGTATCGCCCATCTGGTGACCAGGAAATGGACTGCTTTACACCTTTTGGTGCAACGACCCTTTTTAACTTTTTTCCATCCTTATCAATGATCCAGAGGTCGAATAGAAGCATATTATACTCATAATCTTTCTGTCTATTTGAAATAAATGCAATTTTCTTACCGTCTGGAGAAGGAGTAGGAAAAAAATCATCCCATTCACCTTTTGTAAGTTGCTGTTTTCTGCCGGATTTAACGTTCACCTTAAAGATATGGAATTTACCCGTAGGTCTGTAACCTTTACCATCTGCCTTGTAATACATCCTGTCTATTTCTCTGACAAGGGGTGCTTCCTTTTTTTCTTTTTTCTTCTTTTCCTTATCTCTTGGACAGAAAGAAAAAATAAGATTTTTGCTGTCTGGCATCCATTCAAGGTTAATAATTATACCTTCTACATTTATAATCCTCTTCGATTCTCCTCCTTTCGTAGGGATAGCATGGACATTCAATTTCCCTTCCCTATCCGAAAGAAATGCTATCCATCTACCGTCAGGTGACCATTTTGGAGATGAATCGTTCCAGTCACCATAGGTAAACTGAGAGATATGAGAACCATCAATTGATGCAAGAAAGAAATTTGTATAATATTTATTTTTTTTCTTATCAACCCTTTTTACTGTGTATATAAAATGACTGCCATCTGGAGAAAACTCAACCTCATTAACAAACTTGAGTTTAAGGAAATCTTCTGCCTTTACATT
>SOIS01000175.1 GCA_004375965.1 Candidatus Cloacimonadota bacterium
GCAGGCCCTGTCCTGAGCCCTTCGTTACACTCGAGGGTAAACTTTGTCGAAGGATCAGCCTGCATATCGATGTTTAGAAAGGAGGAAAGGATAGGACAATGATAGAGAAAGTCAAAGGAAGAGTAATAAAATTAGGGGATAACATAGATACCGATGTGATATATCCAGGTCGCTACCTCCCTATTATAGATGCAGAAGAAATGGCTCTGCATGCACTTGAAGGTTTGGACCCCGATTTCCCTAAAAAGATTCAAAAGGGAGATATTATAGTTGCAGGTAAAAATTTTGGATGTGGTAGTTCAAGGGAACAGGCAGCCACCTGCCTAAAATTTGCAGGAATATCTGCAGTTATTGCAAAATCGTTCTCAAGGATATTCTTCAGAAATGGGATAAATCAGGGTTTACCGATTGTAGTTTCACATGAAGCAGCTGATATGATTGAGGATGGTGATGAGGTAGAAATAGATTTTACCAGCGGAAAAATTATATTAAAAGCAGGTGAAACCATAGGGTTCAAAGAATTTCCCGATTTTATTTTCTCTATCCTTGATGCAGGAGGACTCATTCCGTATGTACAGAAGAAGTTAGCTACAGAAAAATAGAAAATCAGAATACCAGGATATCAGAGTATCAAAATATCAGAGGTAGCCGCAGGCCCTGTCCTGAGCCCTTCGTTACACTCGAGGGTAAACTTTGTCGAAGGATTAGTCTGCGAAAAGAACATAGGTGTTGTAGTGAAAGTCTATTGACAAGACTTGAGGTTTTTGATATAAAGAATACAAGTTTGTGATTAAAGAATGAAAATATTAAAGTGTAAAAAAGTATAATGAGTATTATAACCAGGAGGAACGAATATGGCAATAAAGATTGAGGGGAATAATTTATCAGTAGAAGATGTTGTTAAGGTTGCACGGTATAATGAAATGATTGAGATTCCTGATGAGGCAATGAAAAAAGTAGCAAAATGCCGTGAAATAGTAGAGAGAAAAATCAAGGAAAGGGCAATAATGTATGGAGTGACAACAGGCATAGGAGAACTGGCTGAAGTGGTTCTAACACCTGAACAGACTGAGGAATATCAGCGGTATCTTGTATACAGCCATGCAGCAGGCTATGGAGAACCTGTTGCTGTTGAAGATGTGCGTGCATCTATTCTAAGTAGAATAAATGTTCTGGTTCATGGTCATTCAGGTTGCAGACCGGTAATCGTCGAAACAATGAAAGAGATGTTGAACAAAGGTGTTACACCTGTAATGTGCCAGAAGGGTTCAGTGGGTGCTTCCGGAGACCTTTCACCAATGGGGCAGATGGCACTCGTTCTCATAGGAGAAGGAGAGGCATTCTTTAATGGAAAAAGAATGAGTGGGAGAGAGGTAATGGAAAAGGCAGGTATACCGACTATAAAATTTAAGGCACGTGATGGGCTGGCAACGATAAATGGTTCGAATGTTATTACAGGAATGGGTACTATTCAAATACATGATGCAGAAAAATGGCTAAGGACAACAGAGGTTGCTGCTGCAATGACGCTTGAAGTACTGAATGCAAATATGATTGCTTTCGATGAGAGGATTCATAAAGCACGTGGATATCCAGGTGCCATTGATACAGCTGAAAATATTAGACGACTTGTAGAGGGAAGTGAACTCCTTAAACAGAAAGGGAAAAAGGTTCAGGATGCTTACAGTTTAAGAAGTACACCACAGGTTGTTGGTGCAGCAAAAGATGCGTTCAAGTTTACAAGAAAAATGTTTCTCATTGAGCTGAATGGTGTGGGTGATAATCCCCTCTTCTTCGAAGATGAAGGTGGTGTCTGTTTAACCGGAGCAAACTTCCAGGGAACCCCGCTTGCATTCGGACTCGAATTGCTTGGAATAGCGGTTACGACTGTGTGTGTACTCTCAGAGAGAAGACTGAACAGATTAATGAATCCACACCTGAGTATGGGACTACCTGCATTTTTAACAGAGGGAGCAGGGATATTTTCAGGATTGATGTTATCCCAGTATACCGCTGGTTCTCTTTGCTGTGAAAACAGAGTGTTAAGTAATCCTGCAGCAACAGGTTCAATCCCGGCAGCAGCGGATCAGGAGGATTTTGTTAGCATGGGGATGACTACAGCAATCAAGACGAGGCAGATTATAGAAAATGCAAATGCAGTAGTTGCAATAGAACTTATGGCAGGCGCTCAGGCTGTTGATTTAAGAAAGCCCATAAAGCCCGGTAAGGGTGTTCAAATTGCTTATGACATAGTAAGAAAATATGTTGACCATCTCAAAGAAGACAGACCTATTTATCAAGATATCAACAGGCTCACTGAAGTTGTAAAATCAGGAGAGTTTGTTGATGAGGTAGAAAAAGCCATAGGACCCCTTAAGTAGGTTTTTAAAATATCTAAGAGGAAGAAGAAGGAGACCTACACCCGCTCAATATATTCCCCTGTTCGGGTGTCAATCTTTATCATATCGCCAACATTTATAAAAAGTGGAACATTCACCTTTAGTCCTGTTTCTGTTGTAGCGGGTTTTGTCCCTGATGATACTGTGTTTCCCTTGTGCCCTGGTTCGGTCTCAGTAACCGTAAGTTCTATAAACATAGGAGGTTCTACACCTACTGGCTTTCCTTCTGCAAAAAGGCAGATCATATCAGTGGATTCCTTTAGATAGCTGATTACTCCAGATACTAAATCCTTGTGAATAGGAATCTGCTCATATGTATTTTTATCCATAAAATAAAAATGATCACCATCAGAATAAAGGTATTGATAAGGTTTTCTCTCAATCCTGATAAATTCAATGGAAGCACCCGCCCTCATAGTATCATCGAGAACCTGCCCTGTCTCTACATTTTTGAGTTTTAACCTTACAAATGCCCCGCCTTTTCCAGGTTTTACATGTTGAAAATCAATTATTGTATAGATACCTTTTTTGTAACGAATGTTTGATCCCTTTTTTATATCAGATGTTGTTGGCATATGGATTAGATTTCTATAAGTTTTGTTTTTTGGGATTTTGTGAGTATCCTGACTTTGTTATTAACGATTGCAACGTCGTCCTCTATTCTTACACCACCCCATTTGGGAATATAGATACCTGGTTCCACAGTGAAAACCATTCCTTCTTCGACTATATCCTTACTCCTGTAAGATACACTCGGAGATTCATGGATATCAAGTCCAATACCGTGTCCAAGACCGTGACCAAAATGTTCACCGTATCCCGCTTCTGTTATAATATCTCTGGCAGTCTTATCTATATCATTTAGTTTCATACCTACTTTAATGGCATTTATTGCAGCCATCTGTGCTTTCAGGACAGTATTATATATCTTTTTCTGTTTCTTTGTTGCTTTCCCTACCACAACTGTCCTTGTTATATCCGAGACATAACCTTTGTATGTAGCGCCATAATCGAGAAGGAATAAGTCTCCTTTTTTTATCTTTCTCATCCCAGGTTGTCCATGTGGAAGAGAGGAATTTGATGAAGTAAGGGCAATAGTAGGAAATGGATGTGCTGTGGAACCGTCACTCCTGAGTATATATTCAAGTTCCGAGGCAATCTCAATCTCCCGTACACCTACCTTTATAGAATTACATATTTTTGAGAATCCTAAATCAACAATCTTTGCTGCTTTCGAAATCTTTTCTATCTCTTCGGTGGTTTTGAGCATACGAAATTTTTCTATGATCCCACTTGTAGGAATAAATTTCCTTCCTGGCAAACTTTTCTTTATTTTCCTGTAAGATCCGTAATGAAGATTATTCGATTCAAAGGCAACTTTTTTTGTTTTCTTTATAATTGATTTTAAGTATGATGGAAATGGCTTTTTGACAGTTATTATATCACATCCACGGGTCTCTTTTGCTGCCTGTTCAGTAAATCTTGAATCTGTAAGAAGATAGCTTTTCTTTTTTGATAAAATAAGTATAGCCCAATCACCCGTAAAACCAGAAAGGAATTGAATATTCTTCAGGTTTGTAATAACAAAATAATTGGAACCCTTTGGAAGATGCTTGAAAATTTCGCTGCTTATCACTGCTGAAATTTCTTTAGCCAATTCTGGAAACTGTCGAGGTTTTTAGATTGATTTCTCTTTTTTTCGTCAGTTGGACTTTCTTGACTTTTCTCTGTCGGAGGTCCTTCTATGGATTGTTCTTGGGAACCTGCTTCCGTAGTGCTTCGTCTCTCAAGTTCCTCTATCTTCTTCTTAATCGTTTCGTTTTCAGGATTTTTACTTAGTATTTCCTTATATATATTTAATGCCTCTGTTACAAAACCTTGACTGAGGTAAATTTCTGCGAGTGTTTCCGTTGCAGTTGGTTTTTCTTTTTTCTCTACTGTTTCTTTTACGCTTTCCGGAGGTTTTTCAACTGGTGTAACAACTTCCTTCTTTTCTAATTCCTTGCTTAACTCTGATACAATCTCTTCTGCAACAGGAGCTGCTTCTTCTTTTAGCAATTCTTGAGCGGTTTCCAAGCCACCTTCCTCAAAAATAGATGTGATTTCTTCCATTGGTTCCTCTTTCTCTGGTTGTCCAACCTCCTTTGAGGGTTCTATCAGTTGTTCAACTTCCTTCAGTGGTTCTTTCTCTTTTAGTTCTTCTTTTTCTACAGGTATTTCGGTTTGAGCAGGCTGAGCTTCTTCTTCGATTGTCGTTACTGGTTCTTTAGTTAAAGGTGGCTGTTCTTTAACCATTTCCGAGAATGAAGTCGGGGTTGAAATAGTTTCTTCCTCTTTTTTATCTTCCACTGGTGCGAACGTTTTTTCAGAAGGTTCTCCTGGTGGAGGGGAAACGTCTTCGAAAATCTCTGAAAGTGTTGGTGCAGCTATTACGGTCTCAACCGTTTCTTCCGCTTCTTTGGGTTTTTCCTCCTTGACTTTTTTCTCATTTTTCTGGCTTGGAATTGCTTGAAAGGTGTCAAATTCTTTTGATTCTGGTGTAATTTGTCCCAAATGAGCTTTTAGTGATTCTACGTCCCGTTCAAAATTTTCGTTAATAGGGTCCAACTCTAAAAGTTTCTTATATACATCGTATGCTTCTTCATAGTGGTTAAGCGTTTTATATATTTCACCAAGTTTTTCAAGGACAACGATATTTTGAGGATCGCTGTCCAGGGCTTTTTTAAATTCTGTCTTAGCCATTTCGTACATTCTTTTATCTGCATAGCATCTTCCAAGAACAATCCTTGCACTTACATAGCTAGGATGAATCTCCAAGCCTTTCTGAAGGATTTCGATCGCTTCATCCACCATGTTATTTTTCCTATATGCATTAGCAAGGGATGAGAAGACAAGCGATTTTGGATCTCTTGCTAACCTTTCACTCAGTTTTTCAATCTCAGGTGGTAGTCCTTCATAGTCTTCAGCCAATTTTTACCTCCTAAGTTTCATTTTTCCTTTTTTAAACTATTTTTACACATTTATTATGTGTTGTCAAGAGAAAAATAACTTTTTTTAAAAAAAGTTAAGATTTTCCTTGACAAATTAATCTCACTTTGATATATTTCAACAAAAAAGAGTAAGGAGGTGATTCGGATGAAGAAGTTTTTTACCATTTTGATCCTGCTTTCTTTTATTGTTTCATTTGTTGGTTTCGTAGGATGCGGTCCTAAATATGCTTCAAAAGAGACGATGGCTGAGTTAGAAGAAGCTGAGAACGCCTGCGAGTCTGCAAAATCAGAAGTAAAGAAGTTAGAGATGCAAATAGAGGAACTTAAAAAAGAGAAAGCTGCGAAGGAGGCGAAGGTTGTAGAACTGGAGAAACAACTTGATGAATTGAAAGGAAAAAAGTAAAGTTGAATTGAAAGGAGTGGATGTAAAATGAAAAGCAGAATATTTATAGTTTTACTTTTGTCCATTTCTCTAATAGCTTTTTACTCGTTAGCTATGGCGCAGGAGAGAATTACTGAGGAAGAAGCTCTTATGAAGATTGATGAGTATAAAGCTTGTGCTGAGAAATATGGGGCAAAGGTGGAAGAACTGAAGGCTGAGATTGACCCATTGAAAGGAGCTATCGCAGAGCTCGATGCAAAAATTGCAGATCTTGAAGCAGAGATAGCAAAGATACCTGAATATGATATCTATGTTGTAAAAGAAGGAGACTGGCTTTCTAAACTTGCTGAATATGCGGAAGTTTATGGTCATGGAAACTATGCACTATGGCCAAAGATTTATAACGCTAATAAAGATTTAATAAAGAACGTGGATTTAATCTATCCAGGTTGGAAACTGAAAGTTCCGAGACCTTAATTATAATCTTAAAAGGCAGCCAATCAAAAACATGGTTGGCTGCGTGGCATTTATTATACAACTCTTAAGTAAATCAGTATTTTTACCATTGAACTGTGATTTAAACACAGAACATATATTTTTCTATTACCATTCAAGGGTAAAATTTATAATTGACTGAAAAAACTTATATTCTACAGGGTTTTCCCCTCATTAACTTTCTAGGAAACAAAGATTATAATCTAAAAATTCTACAACAAAAGTTCTCCGGAAGAATTGTTGTAAGAGGAGAAAAACTTACTCTTATAGGAGATAAAAAAGAGATTGAGGGTTTTGAAACCTGTCTTCAGATTTTGCTTACAAAGGTTAAAACAGGTGAGATTATCGATGAGTTTTCAATTAGTTCAGTATTTGATCATAAGGATGAGAAGAAAAGGGAAGAAGAGACCTTATTTATCAAGACACCAAAAAAGAAAATTTATCCAAAGACTCCTGGGCAGAGAAAATATATTAATGCAATAGAAAACAAGGATATAGTAATATGTATAGGTCCTTCCGGAACAGGAAAAACATATTTAGCCGTTGCTAAAGCTGTTCAAAATCTTATCTCAAAAAAATATGAAAGGATTGTGCTTGTAAGACCAGCAGTTGAAGCAGGAGAAAGCCTTGGTTTTCTGCCAGGAGATTTCATGGAAAAGATAGCCCCATACCTGAGACCTCTCTATGATGCACTGATTGATATGGTTTCGAGGGATAAATTAACAAGACTTTACGATACTCAAACAGTGGAAGTTGCACCTCTTGCTTTTATGAGAGGAAGAACACTTAATGATGCCTTTATAATCCTTGATGAGGCACAGAATACAACAAGTGTTCAGATGAAGATGTTTCTAACAAGGCTTGGAAATGGTTCTAAAGCAGTAGTAACAGGAGATATAACACAGATAGATTTGCCCAAAGCGCAATCCTCCGGTCTTGTGCAGATTCAGAAAATCCTTGAGGGGGTTAAATCTGTTCGTTTTATCTATCTTACAAAGAATGATGTTGTAAGAAGAAAATTAGTTCAGAAAATTGTAGAGGCTTATGAGAGATATTCAAACGAAGAGAAAGAATGATTTTAGGCGCGTTATCAGAAAGATACTTGGGAAAAATTTTAGTATTGTAATAAAACTAATTCTGATTTTTTTCCTTCTTAATGTTATTTATCCCAAACCAGGGAGTTTTTTCACTTCAATGAGGGAAGGAGATATTGCACAGCAGGATATTATAGCACCCTTTACCTTTCCTGTAAAAAAGGACCCTGAGGAGATTAAAAGGGAAAGAAAGAAAGCAATAGAAAGTGTATTACCTGTTGTTGATTATGATGAGGATAAGACCCAAGATTTAGTTAAAAAGATAGAGAATTTTTTTGTTATACTTTTCGAGAGGAAAGAAAAGACCCTTGATAAAAGCCTTAAAAATATGGCAGATGATGGATACAATATCTCTAAAAATACCGTTACCTTCCTGCTGAGACCTGAAATAAGGGAAAAAAGGGAAAAGCTCAAAGAGATTCTTTTTCAACCCATTGAGAAAGGGATCATTTATGATAAGAGTAGGATTCCTTATATGAAAGAAAAAAGAATATCCGTGAGGAAATCGAGCGGTGAAATCATATATTCTTCAAAGGATTTTTATAGTCTTGATGAAGCAAAGGACCTTATAAAAAATAAAACCTTTTCTTACATAAAGAGGGATGAAGAAATTATTAAAGCAATGGATGAGGTAACAATCTTGTTTTACACTCCGAATCTAAGAATAAATGTAGAGGAGACCGAAAAGAGAAGAAAAGAGGCAAGTGCATCTGTTTCAGAAACAAAAGGTTTAGTTCTGAAGGGCGAAATGATTGTGAGGGCACATGATCAGATAACAAAGCAAATTGCACTTAAGCTGAATTCATTAAATGAAATAGTGGGACAGAAAAAAAGCATATTGGAGAATATATTCCTGAGGCTTGGACTAAATATACTCCTTTTGCTTCTCCTGTTCGTTTTATACTTTTATATCATTAAATATAAGAACTATTTATGGAGAGAGAGCGAAAAGTTATTAATGATAGAGATTGTTATGCTTATATTTTTATACCTTGCTTCATTGCTGTTCAAGTTAGAACATATATTTCTTTTTCTCATACCACTATCCTTTCTTGCAATGGTCTTCACAATGCTTTTCGGTGAAATCTTCAGTATGGTGATTTGTTTTGTTTTAGCCAGTATACTTGCAATATTTACAGGAATGCGGTTTCCCGTTTTCATTTTTTTAATGGTCAGTAGTATTGCTGGTATATTCAGTGTGAAAGGTATTAATAGAAGAGCTAAACTGTATAAAGCTCTATTCATTATTTCTGTTACAAATATGTTATTAGTATTCGGAATTGAATCATTTAGTAGAACACCTATTTTTAGTATCCTAATGGGAACTTCTTTTGGGTTCATAAATGCTGTTGTTTCAGTTTTTCTATTAGTTGGTTTACTTCCGCTTTTTGAAAAATTTACTGAAACTACAACTGACATTACACTTTTTGAATGGTCTGACCTTAACCTGCCTTTGTTGAAAAAACTTTCTGTTACAGCACCTGGAACTTATAACCACAGTATTATTGTTGGAAATTTAGCAGAAGCCGCAGCTGAATCAATAGGAGTAGATTCCATCTTGACAAGGGTGGCATCCTACTATCACGACATTGGTAAAATGTTAAAGTCCGAATATTTTATTGAGAATCAGATGGGTATAAAAAATCCTCATAACAAACTTACTCCCCAACTTAGTTGTATAATTCTGATTTCCCATGTCAAAGAGGGCATTGAGATTGCTCAGCGAGCTGGATTGCCGAATGAAATAATCAAAATTATAAGAGAGCATCACGGTAGTTCATTGATTGTCCCATTCTTTGAGAAAGCAAAAAAACAGAATCATAAGGAAAAAGTTGATGAGAGTCAATTTAGATATCCTGGACCTTCACCCTCAACAAAGGAGTCCGGGATAGTAATGCTTGCTGATTCGGTAGAAGCTGCATCGAGGAGTCTCGAAGAACCAAATGCAAAAAGGTTGAAATCACTCATTAATGAGATTATAGAAGAGCGTTTCCGTGACGGACAGTTGAATAACTCTCAATTAACCCTTGTGGATTTAAAAAAGATTGGTGAGAGTTTTTTACCTATCCTTGTTGGAATGTATCATCTCCGAGTTGAATATCCATAAAAAATGATAATTTTTAGTAACCTTATGAAAGAGAAGATAGATACTTCTATCTTCGGAAAACTGGGGAAAGAAATATTAAAGGAAGAAGGAGTAAAAGGTAGCGAGGATA
>SOIS01000208.1 GCA_004375965.1 Candidatus Cloacimonadota bacterium
ATAGCAAAAATGAGATTGCCCTGTAAAGAGAATTCTTCTCAAACGGGGTAAACTTCGCATAAGCCAAGCAAGAAGATACACTCGCCCTGTGGAATAAAAACTAAGCAGTGATACACAGTATTTCATGGGGCGAGCAATGACAACAAATTAAAAACAGAAAGAAGACAAGCAGGTCTACCTTTCAAACCATGCTCAGGTTACAATGCTATGCCTACTTTGTTTTATTTAAATGATAACAAAATTGGGAAGCGTATCGTCTATGTAAATTCTTTTAAAAAAATCTTATATTTCCAGTCTTCATAAAGACAGACAATAATCTTTTCAAGTGTTGTTTTGGTCTTCAAGAAATCATATACCGCTTTTTTCATTACCTTTGCACACCGTTCAGCTGGATAACCGAAAATACCTGTGCTGATAGCAGGAATCGCAATGGCTTTCAAATTCCTTTCATTTGCTATATTCAGGCTATTTTTTATTGCGTTATATAGTTTTTCATCCTCAGTGCCCTCTCCCATCTTTGGTCCAACTGCATGTATAACAAAACGTGCAGGAAGGGTTCCTGCGCTCGTAATAACAGCCTCGCCTGTTTTTATGGGGGAAAGTTTGTTGCTCTCTTCCTGTATTATTTCTCCACCTCTCCTTACCATCTGTCCAGCAATACCACCTCCATGCTGTAAATACTTATTTGCTGCATTCACAATAGCATCAACTTTGAGTGAGAGCATATCACCCCGTTTGATTTCAATCTCTGTATTACCTATTCTCAACGTATTAGTTTTTTTGAAAGTACAACAAGAACAACTCCCCAGAAGACACCTATCGATGTTGCAATCAAATCTGCAATTGTCTTCCAGAAAGCAAAATCCTTCCACATAAGCCAGATTGTCAAACCGAAGGAGATTATAGAAAGAATAAAGAAAAGTGTTCCGATGATTAACATTACTTTACTCATTACTTCTCCTTTCTTTTTCTTCAATTAATGTTTTAATGGTCTCTTTCTATGACAAAATCACATAAACCGACAAGAGACCTTTTTGCTTCTGAATCAGGGAACAGAGCAATATTATTCTTTGCCTTTTTACTATATGATTTTGCAACGTTTTTTGCATATTCTAAGGAATTGTATTTACTAATTAGTTTGATAATATTTTTCAGATTCTTTTTCTTCCATGTTAGTAGATGCAATAACTTTTTTCGCTCATCTGAAGTTGCATGTTCATAAAAATGGACTATAGGTAAGGTGAAAAATCCTTCTTTTATGTCACTCCCCTTTTCTTTGCCAAATTTTGTCTCATCACCAATTATGTCAAGTATATCATCCATTATTTGAAATGCCAGTCCGAGGTTTTTACCGTACAGTAACAATGCGATTTTTTGCATACTATTTGAATTAGTGAGAAGTGCTGGAATAGTACAGCAAGCAGAAAAGAAAGATGCAGTTTTTTGTGAAATAATGTTAAAGTATTCCTTGCGTGAGATGGAAATGGAGTTTTTCAATAATTGATTGAGTTCGCCGCTAAACATCTTGTTAACAGTAGATAGAATTAACTTTGATAGTTCTTTGTTTAACTGTGAATTGCCATCAAAGACTCCATTTAAGAGAAGGGCGGCGTTAAGATATAGATAGTCAGCGACAAGGATAGCAGAATGTACACCAAATTTTACATTGACGGTTTCCATTCCTCTTCTTAGAGTGGAGGCATCGATTATATCATCGTGGACAAGTGTTGCTGTATGGAACAGTTCAACTGCTGTAGCAAGGTTAATGATTTTCATTCCTCTGAGATTAAGGACCTTTGCGCATAGTAAAACGAGTGCAGGTCGTATTCTCTTACTTTTTCCATTCAATATCTGTAAACAGGCATCCCTGAAAAGGTCTGCTCTTTGCGGAATTGTTTTCTTGATCTTTTCATCAACAATTCCAATTTCTTTATTAACTATTTTGTAGATTTCATCAAGTTTCATTTACTTCCCTTTATTAATTTCAGTGCTTCATCCGTTTTCTTCTTTGCTTCATCCAGTATTTCCTCAATATAATCAGGATTATGGATACCTTTACTTCCATCTGCTTTTACATAGTATAATAGTTTTTGTGCTTCCTTTATGAGCTCGTTCGCCTGTGTAATTTTTACAGGTTTTACTTCTTTAATCTTCTCTTCAATCTTATTCATTGTTTCCATAGTTGATGTCTGCCATTCTGTAACAAAATCCTTATATTCCTCTTCATGGCAGGAAGCACAACTCTTCTTTATTCTTTCAAGTGAACTTGGTTCTGTTAACTTTTTATGACATGCTTTGCAGTCCACAGTTTTTGTTTTATATCCTTCAACACCTTTAAGACCTGATATTGATAAGCCATTCTGAATCCTATTCGGTATTGAATGGCATTTTGAACATTCAATGCTTTTCTGTGTATGATGACATGTTCTACAGCTTGCTTCACTAATCAATAATTTTCC
Source organism: Candidatus Cloacimonadota bacterium (assembly GCA_004375965.1). GTDB lineage: Bacteria > Hydrothermota > E44-bin80 > E44-bin80 > E44-bin80 > SOIS01. The sequence continues at coordinate 2,460 of SOIS01000208.1, forward strand.
GTGTGTCTCTTTCTTTTTTGAATGGCAGTACTCACATTTTGCAACTGCTTCAGAAGTATGAAGAAGATGGGGAAATGAACGATTGCGAAATTTTGTTGTCTTTAATGTTTTTATCTCTTTGTGACAATCAAGACAGTTTTCACTGAAGGCGGGTTTGAAACTGTGAGTAATTCCAGTGTGGCACATAGCGCAATCTACAGTATGGTCAAATGTGTGTATCTTATGAAGTTTATTCGTTGTATATTTTTCCTTTTCCTTTGTTTCCAAGCGATGACAAAGGTCACACCTTTCCTGTTTTACCACTTCTCTTTCATGGTCAGGTTTATGGCAATTAGAACAGGGGGTTCTATCTTTTAAAATTCCTGCATGATCATAATCCTTAATTTTCTCTATATCCTTAGAATGGCAATCAAGACACCTGTCAGGTTCTTCCTTAGATATAATCCCATCTGTATGGCAAAGATAACAGGTTGTAATATCAAGTTTCATATGAACCAGAGAATCTGAAGCATGGCAGGATGTGCATTTCAGTCTTATGTTCTCTGGCATCTCTTTATTATGAACACTGTGGGAAAATGGAATCCCTTCATATATAAAATCTCTTTCGTTTAATCTTTCAATTTTGTGACATTCCTCTCTAAGGCAACTTTTACCTGAGAGGTCACAGACTATGGGTTCCTTTCCGTAGTTTCCGCTTAAATAGAGAACCGATTCTTTTACTGCACCTATAACAGTTCCTTTGAAGAACCCCATGAATCCAGGCTCGTTATGGCATTCTGCACATAGTATACCCTTATGTGTAGATTGTTCATAGGATTCATAGTAGGGTTTCATATTATGACAGACACTTCCGCAGAACTCAGGTGATTCTGTTATCGTAAAGCCCACATAACCTGCAACCAGGATAAAAGGCAGTATTGCAAAGACCACAATGAGAATAACAAGAACGACAAAGACAATAATAATACCCCATATAAAGAGCGCTCTGTGTCTTTTGAAAATACTGGGTTTTCTATCAAACAGGAACATCTTTCCTCTATCCTCTCATTAACGGTTTTTTGACGGCAAAATCCTTTCTCTTCATAATATGTTTTACTGCCAGATTTAAAGTGAAGATAGCTACAAAAATAAGTCCGATAATTGTGGCAATTCCGGCAAATAAAAGAGGCCACAACCACAAACCGAAGTGTAGTTTTAAGAATGCAAAAGATGAAACTATATATTCCCATATAACAGCGTGAACAAAAATATCAATTATTATACCGGAACTCAGTATTACTAAATACTTTGATGCACCGTTAAATGCGGTCAAAGATTTTATTTTATTCTCAGGATCCTGTAAGAGCCTGATACTTGGAATTAAGACATAAATTCCTGAAACTATTGAAAACGTAAGGTAAAGGTATCCAAGTGGCGTAATAAAGAAAAGGATAATGCTGAGAAAAAAGGTTAACAATAGAAAGATAAGACCAAGAATAGCAGACAGGTTTGGTGTGGTGGCAAAAAAGAATCCTTTTATTTCTGTGATTCTCTTTCCATCAACCTCTTTCACAGGATGTCCGGCTGAGTGGACCATAATGTGCCCTGCCTGCCAGAGCCATGCCATTGCATAGAGTATCCAGGGAAGTGGACTTCTGAAGAGGGTTTCTGGAGAAAATGCAGCCCATCCTCCAATGGGAAAAAGACCAATAATAAAGGGAAGTGAAAGATAGCCAACCCTGTCTCTGAAATGCATAGTGTATAAGATGCCAAGAGTAAGGGCAATGAGGAGAATAACAGAAGTCGTTTTATTGATAAAGAAAAATGTTAGAACAATAGAAATAATGAAATAAGATATGGATAAAATGAATGCTACCTTTGGATACACCCTTCCTGTTGGGATAGCTCTCATTGGCCAGGCTTCCTTATCCCTCTCCCTGTCTATCCAGTCGTTGAATGTATGAATACCAAATGTTGCAATAAGCACGCAAAAGGATCCAATTATTATCTTCGGAATGGATGGAATTCCTCCGATGGATAACACAGCTCCTGCTCCTGCAAGTGGTGGTCCGATCGTTGAGAGGAGAGGTCGTGTCATTTCAAAGGCAGCGATTAGTTTTTCAACAGGTTTATATGGACCTTTTGTTATTGGACCACCGTGACCCATCCATCTATTTGATACATCTGCCAATAATGTTTGCAGGTTTGAGTTTTCCATAGAAAACCTAAATTAATCTGTATGTGAGTTTAAGATCTTTTATCTCTTCCCATAAAGCATCAAGGTCGTTGACATTACCGGAAAGCAGAACAAGGAGACCTTTATCTGTAAAGAGAGAAAAGAAAAGTGAATTTTTTATGTCTTTTATTATTTTAGAGAATTTCTCAAGTATCTCATTGACATTACTCTGTTGTGTAAAGATTTTAATAATCTTTTTATCACTATCAATTTTATCAATAAAGAATCGGTTATCCCATATTGTCCCATCCAGAAGCTCCCAGCCTTCAGTTGTTTCTTCATAGCCTTTGGGAACAACAATGCAGAATCCCTTATCTTTAAGCCCGAGGAGTTTTGCTCCAAAACTGTTTAAGTAAAAACCATTGAGAGCGGAGGGAGGTAATGTAACGGTTTTATATTCAGATTTCTTCCATAGCAATTTTATCTCTTCCTTATCCCTTAAAGAAATAGTTACATAATCTATTTTATCGAACTTCTTTATTAGCGTATTTCTTCTTGAGCCTTCTACAATCCTGTGCAGAGGATAACCTGTTGCATATAATGTAGAGAAAGGTAACCCGTACGTAAAAAACCTTCCATCATAAGACGCTTTAATCTCACAAATTGTTTTGCCCAAATGTCCACTTAAGAGGGAATTATAACCTGTTCCACCTTCAAGAATAAAGTCTTCAATTGACTGATTCATGCTGAGTGGTTCTACGTACAACCGTTTGTCACCGACTTCCTGATAGATATCTTTTAAGGTTGATACACCAGGAATTTTATAAATATTATCTATTATCTTTTTTATTTTATTCATCTTTTACAGCACCTGCGGTTTGCACCTTTTTCATCACCTTTACATATTTTGGAAGGAGCAGTGGTAAATCTTGTATCTGCAGCTGTATTCCAGCAGTTCGTGCGCCCTCTTTAAAATTCAAAAGGCAGGTGGGACAGGCTGTTACCAGGAATGTTGCACCCCTATCAATAGCTTCCTGAACTCGTGTTGCTGCAATCTTGCGTGCCAGCTCCGCGTTTGCACCCAGTATAGGTCCTCCGCAACACTCCGCTTCTTCTCGATTATATTGAAATTCAATAAGCTCTACACCGGGTATTGCTCTGAGTATCTCTCTTGGTTCTTCATATATACCGGAGTGTCTTCCCAGGTCACAGCCATCAAAATAGATTACCTTTTCATTCAGTTCCTTTTCAAAAACAAGAACACCTTCGTTTATCAATTTTGTAAAAAGTTGGGTGTAATGAACAAAGTTAAACTCAGAGGGATAATCATGAAGAAATGTTTTGTGACATCCTGCACAAGATGTAATGATAGTTTTTACACCGAGACTTTTAAATTTCTCCACATTCCTTTCAATTGTTTTTGTCGCTGTTTCTCTATCCCCCGCCCTTAATATTGGACTGCCACAGCATCTCTCCTCAGAACCGAGAAGGGTGTATTCGAAGCCAATATTATCAAGAATTCTCATTATGGACTTCGGTATTCTATTCAGAGAATATGAGCCTGTACATCCAACATAATAGAGGTTTTCACTTTTCTTGCATTGTGGATAATCACTTGGAAGCCATGCACCCCTTTCTTCAAGAGGTTCACGAAAGGGATTGCTGTCTCTGGCTAAATTTTCGGTGAGCATCAGTTGAACTTCTGGGGCAAGCCTGTTTTTCAAAAGGGTTTCTCTTAGCGCTTCGGATATCTTCACAAAATCGACACCAGTAGGACATCTGATATTGCAGTTCTCACATTGTGCACACATATAGATTGATTCTATGATTGGTTTCGTGAGTTCCATCTTCCCTTCGAGAATCTTTTTCAGTATTTGCATTCTTCCACGCACAGTTAATGATTCAAAACCAATTTCGTTATAGACAGGGCATCCAAAACGACAGTATCCACAGCTTGCACAAGTGTAAACCTGCTCTATGATTTCCTGTTCAGTCATTTTATATTTCCTCCGACAATACCAAAGGCAAATCTAAGCAACCCTGTCGGTATATACTTCATCGTGTCAAGTATAAACCGGACAAGGAAAGGAACCGTTTTCATCATAAACATAAACATATATACGAAAATCCCAGGAATCCTTGGATGTGTAGTCTTCCCCGGATTAAGAATATTTTGCTTGTCGAGTGATAGTCTTATATCTCGCATCACATCCAAACCCTCATTATGTATTCCTCTCATATTAACAGCATTGTGTAATCCTATACCGTAGACAGTGCCACAGTATTTCCTTGCAAGGTTTGCAAAACCAGCAGATAGGGAGAAGGTTTGGAGATATTCAAGTTCCCTTCTTTCATCTCCAAGTATCATTACCGATAAAACAATAGAACCAGCATCGCTTCCGAGGCTTTCTATGCCCCACGTTAATCCCTTAAGAAGTTCAGCAATATCGTCAAGAACATTTTTGAGAAATCTGAGGGGTACACGGATTTCCTGCACAAAGAGACTGGGACCAAGACACTTGAAAGCGAGCCCAATCTTAAATCTATTCTCGAATTCATCACGTGCAACATATTCAGGTTGTGGCTGCCCAGCTGCACAGATTTGCGTAATTTTTACATCTTTAGCCTTTAGTTCTTCTTCTGTGCCAGTTATACCTACTGATACAGCCAATTCCCTTTCAAGGAAATGTTCACCTGCTTGATTCAATAAGGAAAGGAAACCCCTGTCCAAAAAACTTAGCTGATAGGGTTCTAAATTAGAGAGTTTTCTTAATGCTTCTGTTCCTTGCTCAAGAGAGTCGAAGTAGTAGAGGTAATGTTTTTCTTCTCGTAGAGGGAAAACCTTCACTGTCGCTTCTGTTACTATTCCAAGGGTTCCCTCTGACCCTGTAAAGAGCCAGGAATTCCAGGGATCAGTTTGAATAATCTTACCACTGGATAGAACCACTTTTAACGAGAGAACCTGGTCTCCAACAGTTCCATATTTTGGTACGCCTGTCCCTGCACCACCACCCGTTGCAATAAAACCACCAACAGTAGCAGAAACAGCACTCGAGGGATGAGCCCCGACCATAAGACCATAGGTTTTCAGGCTATCCATAAGTTTTTTCCAGGAAATTCCTGCTCCTACGTCCACATAGCCATCCTCTTTATTAACGGTTTTTATTGTATTCATTCTGCACATATCAATAACAATACCACCATCCATCGGTAGAACACCACCAAGTGCCCAAGAACCACCTCCCCTTGTTGTAATGGGTATATCATTCTCGTATGCATATTCAAGGATTGCAGAAACCTCTTCAGTGGTTTTTGGAAGTACAACAACCTCAGCACCAAGCATCCCGTAAGCCTTAAGGAGCTCATCCGGTATGGAATTACCAAGGTCTCTCGAATAGCAGAAGAGCTCACTTTCTTCTGTCGAGATTCTTTCCTTTCCCACAATGTCTGTGAGTATAGCAATATCTTTTGTTATTACCATATTTTATTTAATAATAGGGTTTTTAAAATGCCAATTTCCGATGCTTAGCTTACTATTTCTTTAATTCCTCAGATTTTTTGATCTCAGCTTCCATCCAGGGAGCCACTTTATCGCCTTGCTTAAGGGTTCCGAGCTCAGCGTCGAGGTTTGATGGTTTTATAATGAGTATCCAACCTTCTCCATATGGGTCAGAATTGATCTTTGTTGAATCATCCTCCAACTCCTCATTAACCTTTATGATTTCGCCACTTATAGGTGCTATAAGTTTGGCTATCCATTTTGCTGACTGTAGCTTTCCACAGGTATCGCCCTGTTTCACCTCATCACCTTCAAAGGGAAGGTCAATGTAGGTGATATCTCCTGCTGTTGAAGCCCACATTTGGTTCATACCTACCCTTACATTACCATCATCTTCCTTTTTTACCCACGTGTGTTCTGCATGGTAGTATAGTTCATCTGGAAGATCATAACCGCCTACGTTCATTGTTCCTCCTTTCTTGTGAAGAAATTCACATTTTCGCTATGTATATCATAACTTGTTCTTTGTGTCAAGAAAATTTTAAACATTTTTTTTTAAAAAAATCTACTAAAGAGGTTATTTATAAAAGTAAAAAAAATATGGAACAAGTCTCATCCTTAGTGAAATAACGCTACACTTCACAGATCAAACCCCATTTAAATAGCTTCATATTTTACGAGTTAAACATTTGACATTAGCTAAGTGTAGCCCAATATTCCTTTTGAGATATTCAAAAAAGATAGGGGGTAAGGCGAAGATCTTAACCCCAGTCCTTACGTTGGGAGAAAAGTAAGAAAGGTTAATTAAGTTTCTTAAATCGTCCCTTTAGTTTCTTCATCACATCGGGGAAGGTGGTATATTCCATCTCATCGAGCGGCAATCTGTGCGGCTCAAAAGGTCCGTGCCTTCTCAGATAATCAGCTGCATCAAGCGCCATTTGCCGTGCATTATTGAAACTTAGGTCACTGAAAAGGTCCTGCGGACCTATCAACCTTCCATTTGAAACTTGAAATGCAGCAGCAATGACCCTCGGTGGTCCATCAAATCTTGTTGGATGAGCATCCTCAAAACTCACAGGCATAATAGGACCGTGATGAGAACCCCTCATCCATCCTGCCACCATATGGGGAAAAGAAAATGGCTCAATGACCTCTCCAAGTGCAGGGAATCCACTCTGCGATCTAATTATGAGAACCGGGTCATCCTTTCCCACATACTTACCTGCCAGGAGGTTTAATCTCTGTGTGGAAGAGGTTGCAGCAATCTCCTTGTCACTCTTCCTGTAGATATTTTTTATAATATAATGTTCCGTTGCTCCGATGAGTATCAATAAATCATAGAGTTCCTCAGGACAATTGAATGTAATTTCTCTGTTTTCAAAAACATCGAGGATTTCAAAAATAAAGCCATCGTGCATCTTCGGGTCTATCACAAGACCAGCTG
>SOIS01000180.1 GCA_004375965.1 Candidatus Cloacimonadota bacterium
ACCTTTACTGTTACATTTCAAAAAGGTAACCAGTTTTCACCAGCGTTGGTAAAAGGTCCAGGTGAAAAACTCTTAGTAACCTATTCAGGATTCGTTGATTCAATCAATACTCGCCCAGCGAATACAATGCGTATATGGGGAAAATTATTTATACCTCCCGTGGGAGTTAAGGAGGGTATACCCATCTCAAAACCATTACATTTCTCCCTTAGACAGAATTTCCCCAATCCGATCTTTTCTGAAACTCAAATCACATATTCAATCCCGGGAAATTCAAACGCAATAACAAACCTTAAAATATATAACGTAACAGGACGGCAGGTAAAAACCCTTGTAAACAAAAACCAGCTAACAGGTTTTTATACTGTAAGATGGGATTGCAGGGATGATAAAGGAAAACCCATTCCCAATGGCATATATTTCTACCGTTTATCTGTAGGCGAAAAGATTGCAGTAAAAAAGATGGTAGTTATTCGATAGGAGTTGGTAGTTAATCAGGTTAAGAGAATGTAGTGGCGTTCAACTGAACGCCACTATTCAATGACAAACTTTTTTATTGACCAATTTTTCTTATTATGATATAGTGCAAAGGTTATGAATATACTTGTAACTGGTGGAGCAGGCTTTATCGGTTCTCACCTTGTAGACAGATTAACTGAACTCGGACACAAAGTAATAATCATAGATAATCTTACAACCGGAAAAAAGACCAACATCAATCCTCGTGCCCAATTCTATGAGATGGATATCAATGACAGGAAACTTGTCCAGGTTTTTGAGAAGCATAAACCCAATTATCTATTCCACTTAGCAGCACAGATCAATGTGAGAAAATCAGTTAAAGACCCCCTTTATGATGCCCGCTCAAACATAATGGGAACTATCAACCTTCTTACAAGATGTAGGGATTTCAAGGTAAAGAAATTTATATTCTCATCATCTGGTGGAGTCATATACGGTGATACGGAAAAACCAGCCGTTGAAGACTCTGATCTCAGACCAATCTCGCCATACGGTGTTGCAAAACTTTCCGGCGAAGGCTATGTAAAATGCTTTGGAGAATGGGAGAATCTTAATTATACCATATTACGATATGCAAATGTATATGGTCCAAGACAGGATCCCAAAGGCGAAGCCGGTGTTATCTCCATCTTCATTGGGCAATTGCTGCGAGGCGAGAAATCTATTCTCTATGGGTACGGAAAACTTGAAAGAGATTATGTCTTTGTAGACGATGTTGTAGAGGCAAATATAGCCTGTCTCGAAAAAGGCACAGGCTCAGTATACAACATAGGAACAAGTATTGCCACCAGTGTTATTGACCTTTATACAATGATTTCAGCAATCATTAAAAAGGAGAACGAAAAAGAACTTGAACCCAAAAGGCACGGTGAACTTACAAGGAATGTTTTGAATATAGAGAAGGCAAAAAAGGAACTTGAATGGAGACCAGAAGTTTCATTAAATGATGGTCTCAGGCAAACTTACGAATGGTTTATTACTGATACAAATTCTGAAAATGGAAATTAGGAAAATAGAAATTATAAACATCAAACCAAATTTCGTAATTTCGCAATTTCGCAATTTCATTCTATCTTCTATGGTCTTGGCTCTATTCATCTCTATCTCAACCATTAATGCAAGTGAAAGAGATCCCATTCCTATGGAGCACTGGTCATATCAAATCCTCGAATATTTCGCAACAGAAGGAATTTTGAAGATTGAACTTGAAACAAAACCTGTTACACGAGAAGAAGTCAGACTTGCACTCGAAGATGTAAAGGAACAATATCTAAACGGCAAACTAAATATTGATCATGTTGAGGATGATCTTCTATCGTCGCTTTACGAAGAATTCTTTCCTATTTCAAAGCAGAATTTTAGAAATGTTCCTAAGACAATCTATTCAGATAAGTTTACACTATTAAAAGAAGAAAGTAGTATAGGGATTGACCTCACAAAGAACGGTGAAGACTCAGAATATACAGCAAACTTCAAAACATCATTGTGGGGAAATCTTGGTAAACATATCTCCTTTTTGGAGACGATAAAGATTCTTCGAAAAAAGAATGCAGGACCCAATGATTCTCTAGGCGTAAGGGAATGGAAGGGTTCCAGAGCAACTGCGCCTATTGCACTTTTCAATCTCTCCTTCCCACATTTTGAAATCAATGCAGGCAGGACCTTTAACTGGCTTGGTCCCGGTAGATATGGAACACTCCTTTTATCAAACAATTACCCTTACTTTGATGGAATAAATACCATTATCAAATTAAGCAAACTAAAACTCTCCTCTTTCTTCATTGTTATAAACGTTGATTCGTTAAAGTTCCTCTCAGGTCATAGAATCGAGATTGGCAATATCTGGGGAGTGACGCTTGGTTTCAACGAATTTGTAATCTATTCAAACAGGATAGAACCCGGTTATCTCAACCCACTCTTCATCTTGTATGGTGAACAGTATAATAGAGGCGATAAGGACAATATAATGTGGAGTTTCGACTTTTCAATCTATCTCTTCAGAAAAGCCAAACTCTATGGTGAATTCCTTATAGATGACTTTCAATACGAAGCCACACCGCCAGCACCAAACAAATTTGGTTCTCTGTTAGGTGTACATATAACAGAGCCATTCAGTCTGCCACGGCTTGACATCTCAATGGAATATACAAGGATTAAAAAATGGGTTTATACCCATAAATACCCGGAAAACATGTACTCAAATTACTCTGTATGCATTGGACATCCATTCGGACCTGACGGAGATGGTTTTGATATCACACTGAGAGAGTTCTTCAGGTGGAATATAATCCCTCAGTTACACTTCGGGTATAGAAGAAAGGGGGAGGGGAGAATCGACGAACCGTGGGAAAAAGGATCTGCCCCTCATCCAAAATTCGCTGCTGGAATTGTGAAATCAACTATACTCTATGCAATTTCTCTTTTCCTC